>JAMCTK010000076.1 GCA_023381035.1 Patescibacteria group bacterium | reverse complement strand
GTGATTCTTTAAAAGTTTCCAAAGCTTTTGGGATGCAAGCTTATGATTTTCCAAGCTTCCTCTTTGGAAAACATCAAAGCTAACATTTAATTTTTTTGCCAGTTCTGAAAAAAGAGAACTATTTTTATCTATAAAATTTTTAGCAGGAAGCCCTGCTGCTTCTGCAGCTTGAACGTTCTTCAGAGCATTTTCATCAGCTCCGCAAAGAAGAAGAGTAGTATCGCCTTTTAGCCGATGGAATCTTGCAATAATATCAGACAAAACAAACTCATAAGCATGGCCGATATGAGGTTTTGCATTGACGTATGGAATGGCATTGGTCAGATAGAATTTATTCATGCCTATATTTTAGCAGGTTGAGCCTATTTTCGATAGCTGAAGAATAAATCAAGCATAACGAAAAATCCTGCTAGCAAAACAAAAAAGAACGGTTGGTTTATTTTATAAAAATTTAAGACTAGAAAACCTAAAGCAAAAAAAGCAAGAAACATGGCTCTTCTGATGTTTGCGAATAAAAAACCTCCAAAAAAAAGAGAAAAAAGAAATACAAAAGCAAAGAAAAAAGGAAGGGGCGTAAAATTAATTTTAGAAACTTTTAAAGAATCACTAGGGGATAAAGAAAAGATAAGAAATAAACTATCTATGAGAATTGCTAAGCTCACCAAAAAAAGTAAAATCCTCTTTTTCTTTTTATTTCTTCTCATCTTTTAAGTTTAGCATTTTTAGTCTTCAAAAACCTCTTGACAGTAATTGGCAGTCGTGTTATTATACTGCTAATCTTTTTAAGAAAAACTTTTAAAACCATGAATGAACTTACACAACGACAAATAGAAATTTTAAGAAGCCTTATTGAAGAATATATTAATACCGCTGAAGCAGTTGGTTCGGAAACCTTAGAAAAGAAACATAACATGTCTGCATCTCCTGCAACAATCAGAAATGAGATGGTTAAACTTACACAAATGGGTTATCTGAAGAAACCTCATATTTCAGCAGGAAGAGTTCCAACGCCTCAGGCTATGAAATTTTACGTTAAGCAATTAATGAAAGAAAAAGAGCTTTCAACGGCCGAAGAAGTTGGAGTAAAAGAAAGTGTTTGGGACTTGAGAGAAAAAGAACAGCAATTCTTAAGAGAAATTACTAAGAATTTGGCAGAAAAAACAGGTGCAATTGCAGTTTCAGCAACCGATCAGGGTGATTTTTTCTGCGCAGGATATGCCAATGTTTTTGACATGCCGGAGTTTTTTGACATAGATGTTACAAAGAATCTTTTTTCTGCTATGGATGAAATTGGATATTTTCAGAATCTTTTTTCAAATTTTCTAGATGATGACATTCACGTATTAATTGGTGAAGAATTAGGACCTAAGCTTCAAGGACCATATGGCTTTGTTTTTACAAGGTATCAAACCCCAATGAGATTGACAGGTGAGATAGGAGTACTTGGTCCTAGTCGATTGAATTATAATTATATTGTACCGACAGTTAGATATTATGGGAATCTTATTGAAGAAATAGCAAAAGGTTGGTAATATTTTATATTGCCATAGATAAATGGAATGAAGAAAAAAAATGAGGGAAAAGAAAGTAAAAAATATCTAGAGAAAACAGAAGAGCTTGAGAATCAACTCAAGCGCACATTAGCAGATTATCAAAATTTAGAAAAGAGAATCGCAGAAGACAAAGCTGAATGGATAAAAATGTCCAATAGGCAATTACTTTTACGTCTTCTCCCAAGCTTAGATGCCTTGACTCTAGCTGAAAAACATACCAAAGATGAGGGTGTTTCTCTAAGCATAAAAACGATGATGAATGCTTTAAAGGCAGAGGGAGTCGAAAAAATTGAAGCAGTTGGAAAAGACTTCGACCCAAACAGTATGGAATGCGTACAGGCGGTCGAGGGAGAAGAGGGAAAAGTAATAGATGAATTAAAGCCAGGCTATACTTTGCACGGTAAAGTTTTAAGGCCTGCACTGGTGACAGTAGGTAAATTAAATTAACTATGGCAAAAATAATTGGAATAGATTTAGGTACAACTAACTCATGCGTAGCGGTAATGGAAGGTGGATCACCCAAGGTTATCCATTCTGCCGAAGGACGAAATGTTATTCCATCGGTAGTTGATCCAAAAACACATGTGGTTGGTGATGTTGCTAAAAGACAAATGGTCTTAAAGCCAAAGGAAACCATTTTTTCGATAAAAAGATTAATGGGTAAGAAGTTTAACGATAAGTCTGTCCAGGAAGACATAAAATGGTTGCCCTACACTATTAAATCTGGACGTGACGGAATGGCAGTTATTGAGGTTAATGGTAAAACTTACACTCCGCAAGAAATTTCCGCAATGATCCTTCAAAAGATTAAAGGTGATGCTGAGGCATATCTCGGAGATAAGGTAACCCAGGCTGTTATTACTGTCCCTGCATATTTTGATGATTCTCAAAGACAGGCAACAAAACAGGCTGGAGAAATTGCAGGACTTGATGTTCAAAGAATTATTAATGAACCAACAGCAGCAGCTTTAGCATACGGTTTAGATAAGAAAAATGCTCACACGATCGCAGTATACGATTTAGGCGGCGGTACTTTTGATATTTCAATCTTAGAGCTTGGAGATGGGGTATATGAAGTTAAATCTACTAATGGAGATACTCATTTAGGAGGAGATGATTTTGATCAGGTAATCATTAATTATATTGCAGATGAATTTAAAAAAGACAATGGGGTTGACTTGAAGAAAGATGCTCAAGCACTTCAAAGATTAAGAGAAGCTGCAGAAAAAGCAAAGATTGAATTATCAACAGCGCAAGAAGCTCAAATTAATCAGCCATTTATAACACAAGGAAAAGAAGGACCTTTGCATTTAACAATGACCTTAACAAGGTCGAAATTGGAACAAATTGTCGATTCTCTAATTCAGAAAACTCTTCATCCCGTTGAGCAAGCATTAAAAGACGCAAAAGTCGATAAAGCTAAAGTTGACGAAGTAATTATGGTTGGAGGAATGACTAGGATGCCCAAAGTAGTCGAGACTGTAACTAAGTTCTTCGGAAAAGAACCGAATAAATCAGTAAATCCTGATGAAGTAGTTGCAGTCGGCGCTGCAATTCAAGGAGGAGTCTTAGGCGGAGAAGTTAAAGATGTTTTACTTTTGGATGTTACCCCTCTTACGTTGGGAATAGAAACTTTAGGTGGAGTTTCTACACCGTTAATTGAGAGAAATACAACTATTCCAACAGCAAAATCACAGATATTTTCAACAGCCGGAGATAATCAGACTCAAGTTGAAATTAATATTCTACAAGGAGAAAGACCAATGGCAACAGATAATAAGTCCCTTGGTAGATTTATTTTGGACGGAATTCCCCCTGCTCCAAGAGGGATACCCCAGATTGAGGTGACCTTTGACATTGATGCCAACGGAATGCTTCACGTTACAGCTAAGGATAAAGCAACAGGTAAAGAACAAAGTATAAAAATAACAGGTTCGACAGGTTTGACTAAAGAAGAAGTTGAAAAAATGACTAAAGAGGCAGAAATGCATGCTTCAGAAGATCAAGTTAAAAAAGAACAAATTGAAGCAAAAAACCACGCTGATTCCCTTATTTTTACGGCAGAAAAGACTTTAAAAGATGCAGGAGACAAAGTAAGCGACGATCTAAAAAAAGAAATTGAAGAAAAGATGTCAGCTCTAAAAGAAATATTAGACTCAGGATCTAAGGAGGAATTGGAGACAAAAACAAAAGAACTTTCTGATTCCTTACAAAAAGTAGGGGAAGCAATGTATGCCCAACAGAATCAGCAATCACAAGGTCAGGAAACAACAGCAGATGGTGAACAAAAAGAAACAAACGGGGAAGCAAAATCGGATGAGCCGGTTGAAGGTGAAGTAGTAAATTAAAAATTTTTACTGATATTTCTTGATATTGCCGCGGAAACGCGGTTTTATATTATAATAGGCAAGTATGAACCAGGATTTTTATAAATTATTGGGAGTTTCGAAAAATGCATCTCAGGATGAGATTAAAAAAGCTTATCGAAAATTAGCTCTTCAGTACCACCCGGACCGAAATAAAACAAAAGAAGCAGCCATAAAATTTAAAGAGATTGGTAAAGCTTACGAGATTTTATCCGATCCCCAAAAAAGGCAAACCTATGATCAATTTGGTTCAGCTGCGTTTGAAAACGGTGGTCCAAGACAAGGCCCATTTGGACAGGGTGGACCTTTTGGTGCAGGTGGACAATATGGACCTTTCACCTATACTTATTCAACTAATGGCGGAGATTTTGATTTTGGAGGATTTAGTGATCCATTTGAGATCTTTAGACAATTTTTTGGCGGTGATTCTCCGTTTGGCCAGCAACAAAGAAAACCTGCGTATTCTTTAGCCATTGATTTTATGGAGGCAGTTCAAGGAACGGAAAAAACAGTTAATATTTCGGGGAAAACTCAAAAGATTAAAATTCCTGCTGGGGTAGATGATGGTTCAAGAATTAGGTTTGGAGAATACGATGTTATCTTGAGCGTAAGACCAGATAAAAGGTTCAAAAGAGAAGGTTTTGATGTTATTTCAGACGAAGAGATTTCTTTTTCTCAAGCTTCCTTGGGTGATACCATTAAGGTCCAGACTGTTGATGGAGAAGTGAAGCTAAAAATTCCTGCTGGAACCCAGCCTGGAACAATAATAAGATTAGCCCAAAAGGGAATAAAACATATTAGGGGGTCAGGAAAAGGAAATCACTATATAAGAATAAAAATTACTGTGCCCAAAAATTTAACTGGCAGACAGAAAGATCTTTTAAAACAATTTGAAGAAGAATCCCACAAGAAAAAAGGCTGGTTTTAGATTCACCATTATGCTAGGATTAAACTATGGCATGCTTGGTTGGCGAAACTCCGACAGACTTGGGATGTATTCCAAACGATCCTTATCTTTTTGTTGTTAAATTTTACGCTATTGGACTGGGCCTTATCGGAGGAGTCTCGCTTCTTTTTATCATTTATGGAGCTTATCTAATAATGTTGTCGCAAGGAAACCCTGAAAAAGTAAAAAACGGCAGAGAATATATTTATTTTTCCATAGCGGGACTACTTTTAGCAGTCTTTGGGTATGTCTTTATACGAATTGTTGTAATTGATATACTGCATATACCAGGATTTAGTTGAAATGAAAAAAATACTGCCCTTTTTAATTAGCTTCATTTTTGGACTAATAATCTTTTCCTCTTTTAGTCATGCATATGCTCAGATAAACCAGGGTACTACTCCTGTATCAGGGTCAACGACAACTCCCACAGATGGGACATGGATTAATGATTCTGATGTTACTTTTGTCGGAAAAGTCGGCGCAAGATCTGGACAATTTTTAGATTGGACGATGCAAAACTATCAGTGGCAAAAAGCTATTGGAAATGGAGAAATTAATCCAATTGCTACTTTTTGGAGCCAAATCAGAAACATAGTTTATGCTTTCTTTACTTTGTTCGTTTTAATAACTGCTTTTATATTGATTACTAGCCGAGGCAGGAGTATAACAATAAAAAAATTTATCCCTAGGTTTATTTTAATTGTTTTTCTTGTTACTTTTTCTTTTTCCTTGGTTCAATTCATATATCAAATCGGTGACGTAATTCAGGGTTTTTTCTTTTCAGTTCCATGTCTTAAAGGGGAAACCACAAATTGTGGTTCTGGGACATTAATCAAGCAGGCGAATCTTTTAAATATCGGTTTTAATTATACGGATTTTGTAGGCTATAGGAAATTTGGAGCCGCTTTTGATGAATCTGCTTTTATTTCTTTGCTTCTAGTTAAGCTTACTGCCATTACATATTATGTAATGTCTGGCGTTCTTTTGGTTAGAAAAATTATCTTGTGGTTTTTTATTATTATTTCGCCAATTTTTCCAATGCTTCTTTTATATAAACCAATTAGAAACACAGGAAAAATTTGGGTTGGGGAATTTTTCCGCTGGCTTTTATACGCACCTCTTTTTTGCTAA
>JAMCTK010000075.1 GCA_023381035.1 Patescibacteria group bacterium | reverse complement strand
AGTAGAAAATATTGGAGACAGATGCAAATTGCTCGAGGAAACCTAAACCATTCACGTTTAGCCTCACGTAAAAACTAATTAGCCTATTAAACCAGCCTAAAAAAATTACATCAAAACGTAGCGCTCACTAGTAAATACTGCCAAATTTAGCCGTCAAAACAAAACATACCATTAAGTAAAATTATGAGATATTTCCCTTTTCACGACCAATTTATCAAAATTTCACAATATTTATTATAGGACTACATTAGCGGTATGATGCGTTTTGATGTGGTCACTAAGCATGTAAAAAATACGAATTCCCGACAGTTAAACAAAAATAACCCTCCATACTCCGTCCATTCGGGTTTTTTGCGTATTTCCCTTCTATATCTAACTATAAATAAATGTATCCTTTTTAATTACTCTAGGGTCTTGACAACATGCTGTATACTTATTTATTCTAATTGTATGAGTGAATTTATTTTTATTACTAATCTGGGTGATAATGTATATAATCCGTATAATCTTGAAGCTAAGCTCCCTTTCCCAACTATTTCTCTTCGGGAATACCTAAGCGCAAATCAGGCAGCAAAAACGCATGGAAAGACATAGCCCAAAGCCGTTCCAAACTCAACAACCTTTAGCCTGCCTTTTAAATAAGGACTCTGTTTTCACCTCATTTTTTATCTTTTCACAGACTAAAAACAAGCTTATTTCAAACAGGAAAAAACTACAGGACAAGATCATGGCCATCATCGCCCTTGTAGGTGTTATTTAAAACTTAAAAATGAATTTAATTAACGAATTTATCCAATATCTTTTATCTCAAAAAAAACTTCCGTCTAGAGTTACGGTTAAAAACTATAAAGCTGACGTAAGTCAATTCATTCGTTGGTATAGTGAGAAGTTTCAGAGAGAATTTGATCCAACCGCAATTTCAAACCAAATATTATCTGCCTACAAAAAAGATAAAATCTCTCTTGGAATTGCTCCGAGATCTTTTGAAAGACATCTGTCCTCTCTTAGAAAGTTCTTTTTGTTTTTAAAACTTGAAGGACATATATCCCACTCCCCGTTCGAACAACAAGCTCAATCCGCTGAAGTCTTAGCACAGGATGATCCGTTTAAGATTAGAGACTTTAAGAATTTCCTCTATGTATATAATGCTTCGAAGCTAACAATCAAAAACTACGTAATTGATATTAAGCAGTTTTTTGACTGGGCACAAGAAGTGACCGGAGCTAAAGATGCCTGGCAGGTAGAAGACAAGAATGTCTTTACCAAGCTCAATAACAATGTTATTCAAGAATACAAAAACAGGCTTGTCGACCAAGGATTCTCGCCTCTTACAGTTAATAGAAAACTCTCATCTTTGAGGAAATATCTAACTTGGGCTCAGCAAGAAGGGTTAATTTCAACCATTAAACCATCTGCTTATGAGCAAATATCTAATCTTAAAACACTTTCTCCTTCTAACAACCGAGGTCTTGAATCCCTGCAAATAGCTGATACTCAACTCCCTGCGACCGCTGAGGAAGCTAGTTCCTATTCTCCCTTTCCTCCAGTTAGGCTAGCTCAAAAAAGCGGAAAGGGGTTAAATGCTTTATTCGAAGCTATTCTTATCACTCCAATTGTCGAATTGCTAAAACATGGACAACTTCTCCTTTGGAAGTCCGGAGGCAAAGAAGTCTTTTACAACCTACAAGATAAGATTCGTAAAACAGCTACTAGCCAACAGTCCTATGTTGATGAAATAAGTGTAAAAAATCTTAGCAAATCGTTCTATAATCCGCTAAGTATCTCCACCAAATACTTCCCTTGGTACAGAAAAGTCATTTTTCACACGAGATATACACGTCCAGACTGGTACAAAAGGTATCATTCATACTCAATCACTCACTATTTTCATTTTGCTATCTTAATCATTTTCATTTCTGCACTTAGTTTCAGCTTCTATAATGCCTTTGTTATCAAACCTCAAATGGATAAGAAAGCATTAGCAGCACTGCCAACTGCTCCACCCAGAATAATGTCTTTTCAGGGAAGACTAACAAATAGCAATGACGTTCCAATAGCTACTGCAACTCCTCTGCGTTTTGCCATATATGACGACTTAACAGCATCGGGCGCTGCCCTACTCTGGCAGGAAATTCAAACAGTTTCACCTGATGAAGACGGAATTTTTTCTGTTTTACTTGGAAACAACATTCCTTTCCCGGCAGACCTATTCCAAAACAGCGCTTTATGGCTTGGTGTAACTGTTCAACAAACTGATGAACTTACCCCGCGTCAACAATTAGCAACTGTTGCTTTTGCTGCTAACTCAGAATCATTACAAGGACTCGTACCAATTACAGCAGGAGGAGCAGGTACCAGCAATGTTGTTTTAGCTTTAGATTCAAGCGGTAATCTTAGTATCGGCGGAAGTGCTACTCCAACATTTGCTGCAACCGGCGGACAATTTACTCTTTCCGGAAGAATTTTAAACTTAACTACAGCAACAGGCAGCAATACGAATATAGTTATGAATCCTGATGGCTTAGGAAAAATAGAAATACAAAAGCCTCTGGTCAACAACACTTTAAACAACAATATAACCACAGCTGCAGGATCAGTAGAGGTTGATGATCTACTATCGGTTCTAGCTTCATCAAGCGGACAATCTGCTTTTACAATTAACCAAACCGGATCGGGTCCTTTAATTAGCGCTTCTGCTAGCGGAGTTGCTAAATTTACCGTAGATAATTCTGGCACTATTACTTCAGGTAGCGTAATTCCTTTAGCAACTAGCACCTATGATCTAGGTTCTTCCTCAAAATACTGGAATAACTTGTATGTAAACAATATTGTAGGAGCTTCTACGGGAGTCCAAGGATATTGGCAAAGAGCTTCAAATGCAATTAGTCCTGTAAATACAACAGACGATGTCTTACTAGGTGCAACTAGCACAGCATCAGCCTTGATCAAGCTGACAGGGACCTCGGGAAATAACTCGTGGATTAATACTGGAAATGTTGGAATAGGGACAACTGCACCAGGGAGCAAGTTTTATATATCTGGAGGATCAGTAGGAATTGACAATGGATATTTTTATTCAGGAAAAAGATCAGACAGTGTTATAGCTGGACTACTCGGAGTAGCAACTGATGATTTTACCACTATTAAATCTTCAGGTGCGAGCTATGGTTTTAAAATTGTGGATACCTCTAACTCTCCTTTAATGACCGTACTAAATGGCGGAAATGTTGGCATTGGCACCACCTCCCCTGCTCAAAAACTAGATGTTTTATCAGCAGCAGGAGGAACTCAGTTAAGGTTGTCCTCAGATCCTGCTAAATATGCTGATCTTAAGACAGATCAGATGGGTTATCTGTCTTTTGCTCCAACAGGGTTAATTGCAACAATGGCAGGAACCTTTAACCCTAATGCTAATGCTACCTATGATCTAGGATCTGCAACAAGACATTGGGCTAATCTATATGTAGACAACCTTATTGGTACTACTGTTGCAAGCAATGAATGGCAGAGAGTATTAGGAGCTTTATCTCCAAGAAATATTACTGATGATGTACTTCTTGGTGCATCTGCTACCTCCTCTGCTTTGATTAAGCTTAGTGGTACATCAGGAAACAACTCGTGGATCAATACCGGGAATGTGGGAATTGGGACAACCTCTCCTCTTGAGAAGTTTGCAGTAACAGGTAATGCCACAATTTCAGGAACTTTAACAGTAGACACAATCAAACCGGAAACTGGAGCACTAAATCTACAATACAAATCAGGGGGGAATGCTTGGACAACGGGATTAACTCTTTTGGATAACTCAGGCAATGTGGGAATTGGGACAACTGCACCAACTGCTTCTTTAGATTTAGTTACAGGAGCATCAACGACAAACGGCATGAATCTTACTGCTAATTCCCTTACCACAGGACAAGGTTTGTATCTTTCCTCCACATCAACTGGTTTAACAACCGGAAATTTAATGGGTCTTTACTGGAATCCAGGATCAGCAACCACAGCAACGGGAGATTTGCTTTCTCTTGATATTGGCTCACTTGGAACAATCGGAAATATTTTCAATGTTAAAGACAATGGTTCTCCTGTCTTTTCAGTTTCTCAAACTGCAGCCACATTTAATCTTCCAACTACCTTTACTTCAGCAGGAGATGTTTCTATGGCTTATGATCTTCTATTCACAAACCCATCTGCTTCCTACATCAAGTCCTCTGCCCCGCTTTACCTGGAAGCAGGGGAAACTTTTAATTCGTCTGATCTTACCCTAAGAACATTTAACAAGGGAAATGTGATTGTTGACTCTGAAGCTTTTGTTACAAACTACGCTGCAACAGTATCCGGACAATTTATTGCAGGAACAAACATAGCTCCGGCTAATATTGGTGGTTCATACTTTACAAACTCCTCTACCTTTGGAAAAGCCCTAATGATTCTCAATCAAACTGAATCACAAGATATCTTTACTGCTTCAGCAAGTGGAGTAAATAAGTTTAGTATTGCAAATAACGGTAGATTAACTATCCCCCTGTATAACGCAGCTGGAGGAGTTATGTATGGTAATTCCTCTGGTTCTCTTTATCAAACAGCAGCAGGAACAGCTTCTCAATGTTTACTAGGAGGAGCTGCTCCTGCTTGGGGATCCTGCTCAACTGGAACAGCTGATCGATATTGGCAAGAGCTAGCAGGAGCTTTATCCCCTATTAATACAAATGCTGACCTGTTATTAGGAGGAAGTGCTACTGCTTCTGCTTTAGTCAAATTCACAGGAACCGCTAATGGTGATTCCTGGATTAATACAGGAAATGTGGGGATTGGAACAACGAGTCCAAGCGATAAACTACATATTTCTGTTGGAGATATTGGACTTTCCAATACAAACACAACTAATACATCTCAAGGAATACTTAAGTTTTATAGTCCTACCTATCCTACTGCCTATGCTGGAATAGAAGGTAGAACAAATGGTTCAGGCACTAATCAACTCGATCTTATTTTTTATACTGCATATGGTTCTGCTAGTGAAAAAATGAGGATACTTTCAAACAGCGGTAATGTTGGTATTGGGACAACCTCTCCTCTTGAGAAGTTTGCAGTAATAGGTAATGCCACAATCTCAGGAACATTAACCGTTGATACCATCAGACCAGAAACAGGAGCATTAAATCTACAATATAAATCTGGTGGAAATGCTTGGACAACAGGGTTAACTCTTTTGGATAACTCAG
>JAMCTK010000074.1 GCA_023381035.1 Patescibacteria group bacterium | reverse complement strand
AGCAAGGTGTTTTTTACCAACTGCTGAGTCAGAGTTGATCCTCCTTGTAATTCTTTATGAAAAATCGTTGAATAAGCAGCTCTGGTAATTCCTCTTAAGTCTATTGCCCCATGAGTGTAAAAATTTCTATCCTCAATAGCAATTGTTGCCTGCTGCATTTGTTTTGGAATGGTATTCAACGGAACAAATATTTGATCTTTTTCTCTGTAAATTTTAAAAAGGAGCTTGCCGTTTCTGTCATATATTAAAGTTGACTGAGCACTTTGCTGATTGCTTAGTTTAGATGGAGAAGGGAGATCTTTAGCGGTCATAAGATACAAAATTCCCAAAAGCAAAAGGACGATGAAAATTCCTAAATAAAGAGGCCATAGTTTATAGAAAAATCCTTTTTTCTTAATATGTTTTTTTATGATCGTTTGCACTTTATTATAATAGCATTGGAGTGTGGCTAAGGCAACTAAATCAGTTGTATAATAAATTCCATGGAGAATATTGTTTCCTACTTAACTCAATTTATCCAAAGTCTTAATTGGATTGACATTGCTGTTATCTTGATCTTCATTTTTTACATTGTTGAGGGATATGCTGTTGGTTTTTTCACTGCCTTAACAGACTTAATCAGCTTTATTACGGTCTTTTTCATAGGGCTTGCGTTTTATTCTTTTTTTGGAAGAATTCTAATTCAATTTTCCATATCTCCAGGATTTGCAAACGCAATTGGGTTTTTCATCGCCGCTTTTCTTGCAGAAATAATTTTTGGGATTGTTGTAAAGAAAATAGTTTTTGCTAAAATGCTTAGCAATTTTACACTTGAAACAAAATTTGAAAAGTATTTATATTCTTTTTTTGGAATTATTCCTGCAATGTTTTCCGCTTTTATTTTAGTTTCCTTTGCGTTAACAATGATCTTAGCCCTGCCTCTTTCAACATTTTTAAAAAAATCAGTCACAGATTCCAGATTAGGAAGCAAGACAGTCATAAATACTCAGGGCTTTGCTCAGCAAATAAATAGTGTTTTTGGCGGAGCAGTTAGCGAAGGTTTAGCTTTTTTCACTGTTGAGCCAAAAAGTAATGAATCCGTAAATCTTAATTTTAAAACAAACGATTTCAGTGTCGATAAAATTGCGGAAACAAAAATGTTAAACATGGTTAATGAAGAAAGAGCCAAAAAGGGATTGGGAAGACTTGTGTTCAGTGACTCTCTTACTCAAGTTGGCAGAGAGCATTGTGAAGACATGTTCAGAAGAGGATATTTTTCTCATTACAGCTTAGAGGGCTTATCTCCTTTTGACAGAATGGCGCAAGCGGATATTCCTTTTGAGTACGCAGGGGAAAATTTAGCACTTGCTCCAAATACCGATCTTGCAATGCAGGGGTTAATGGATAGTCCGGGACATAGAGCAAACATTTTAGGAGAAAATTTTGGTAAACTAGGTGTTGGAGTCATTGATGGTGGAGTATATGGCGAGATGTTTTGCCAAGAATTTACAGATTAAATGAAGTTAAAAACACTTGAAAAAGATAAGATTGAAAACAAAACAGTTTTAGTTAGGGCTGATTTAGATGTGCCCCTTAAAGATGGGGAAGTGGAAGACTCGGCCCGCTTAGAAGCTGTTGTTCGAACTCTTGAATTTCTTTTTAAAAACAAGGCAAAGGTAGTACTTATCGGACATTTAGGAAGACCAGATCCTCAATCTTCAATTAGCAATTTTCAGTTGTCAAAAGAAAATGAAAAATTTTCCCTTGAGCCAGTTGTAAGGTGGTTTTATTCCAAGTTTAAAAATGAAAATGAGTTTCCTAAAAATGAAAAAATTGGGGATTTTTATGGTTGGAGACTCGATGATAATTTTTCTATTTTAGAAAATTTAAGATTCTATAAAGAAGAAAAAGAGAATGATTTAGATTTTTCTAAAAAGCTTACGTCTTTAGCAGATTGTTATGTAAATGATGCTTTTGCCGTTTCTCATAGGACCCACTCATCAGTTGTTGGTGTGTGTAAATTTATTCCTCATTTTGCCGGACTTAGGCTTCAAGAAGAGGTAGACCAGTTATCCATAATTTTGGAAAAACCAGCGCGTCCATTAGTTGTAATTATTGGTGGAGTAAAAATTGAAACAAAACTTCCAGTTGTTAAAAACATGCATGGAAGGGCAGATTATATTTTGGTTGGAGGAAAAATTGCTGAACAAATGAAGATTCTTTTCAATGAGCAACATCAAGATACGGAAAGAAAATCAATTCTTTTGGTTGCTGATCTTACGGAAGATAAAAATGACATTACGCAAAAAAGTGCTGAAAATTTTGCCCAGATTATTAAGACAGCAAGAATGGTTGTTTGGAATGGACCCTTAGGCTTTACAGAACAAGGTTTTGATAAAAGTTCAAGGATTGTATCGCAAAGCATTGTTGATTCAGAAGCATATTCAGTTATTGGCGGAGGAGATACAGGAGCATGTTTAAAAAAACTCGGATATTACGATAAATTTTCCTTTGTTTCTATGGGCGGAGGGGCAATGCTTGATTTTCTTTCCGGCCAAAAACTTCCGGGTTTAGAAGTGTTAAAACAATAATGCCTCTTTACAAACCTTCTTAGATTTCCTAGATTATTTAAGGAGGTATTCAACACGCCACAAATAGAGGCTCGGACTATTCAAAGGCAAGAACCTGCTCATACTGAGTTTAAGACTATCGGTGACTCATATCCCTTCTTCTGCACCTCAGAAATGTCCAAAATGTATCATGGAATGGCTTCAAGAGAAAAGTTAGCAACGGCAACGCTTCTTGAAAATGGTTACCAGATGGCACCAATTCGCGCAGAATGGTTGGTGGAAGAAGGAAAGTTAAGATTAACAGATGAGGAGGGGAAAATTAGAGTTCTTAATGAGACACAAATTTCACTTTGTTATAAAAAAAATAAAGAAGGAAAAGATGTTTTTGATAGCTTAGGCCATTTTAAAGCTTTTTCTGATTGGATAGAGCAAGATGAAAGATTAATAATTTTTAAAATATTAGCATTGGAAGCCTGTGGGTTTGGAGGAGTACCTCAGGAAGATGACCCATTTGTTAAAGATCTTGAGCAAAGACTAAGTAATCCAGACAAAGCTTTACAAAGAGGAAAAGAAAAAATAATAAACTTATTCAATCTAAAAGTTAACGAAGAAGACCCAGCAAAAAATGATGTTTTTGCAGAGACAGTGTTAGACGTTTTGTTTAGTAGTTATTATCCCCTTGATGAAGATTAGTTTTAACGATATACTTAGATTATGCTTCGCGTTGCTATAAATGGATACGGAAGAATCGGAAGAATTGCTCATAGGGTAATTTTAGAAAGATTTTACAAACAGATAGAAATAGTAGCCATAAACGCAGGCTCCTCAACAGACATCAAGGGTTGGATGTATTTATTAAAATATGATACGGTTTACGGCCCAATTCTAGCACTTAATATTAATTATAAAGAAGCTGATCCTGCTTCTCTTAATAAAGATCAAATCGGTTCATTAGTTGTGGACGGAGTAAAGATTCCGGTTTTTTCCCAGAAAGACCCAAGTGCTCTTCCTTGGAAAGACTTAAATGTAGACGTTGTCATTGAATCAACCGGACATTTTGAGACTGAAGAAAAATTAAAAGCTCATATAGCTTCAGGAGCAAAAGCAGTTGTTTTGTCTGCTCCTGCAAAAGATGAAACTCCAACTTACGTTTTATCTGTTAACGCAGACAAATATCAAGGAGAGCCAATAATTAACAACGCTTCTTGTACGACTAATTGCATAGCTCCTGTTGCCAAAATCATGGTTGATGCTTTTGGTGTAGAGAAGGCAATGATGACGACTATTCACGGTTACACTTCGGATCAAAGATTAGAAGACGGTGGACATAAAGACTACAGAAGGGCAAGAGCAGCTGCGGAAAATATAATTCCTACATCAACCGGAGCAACCATAGCTGCTGCCAAAACAGTTCCTGAACTCAATGGGGTTTTTGCGGGGCTTGCAATTCGTGTTCCGGTTGCCGTTGGATCGCTTTCCGCTTTTACCTTTGTTTTGAAAAAAGAAACAACTAAAGAAGAGGTAAACGAAGCAATTAAAAAAGCTTCGCAAAGCACGTTATTTAGTGGTATCGTGGCAGTAACAGAAGACCCGATTGTCTCATCGGATATTATTGGTAGTTCATATTCTTCCATTGTTGACCTTTCTTTAACCCAAGTGGTTGGAAACCTGGTAAAAATAATTGCATGGTATGACAATGAATATGGATACGCTAACAGGCTAGTAGAGGAAGTTCTAATGGTGGGAAATAAAAATAAACCTCAGGCTAACATTGAACCATCTATTCAATCGGTAGAGTCG
>JAMCTK010000073.1:4868-5368 GCA_023381035.1 Patescibacteria group bacterium | reverse complement strand
CAGAATACATAAGCTTTGCTCCCAGTGAAAGACCGAGGTATTTTGGATTTTTAAAAAGGGCCTTTGGGGTTTGGTAAAACCTGAGGGTTATTTCCTCTTTCTCTGTATAAAATCTTGAGGGTGGAACACGGTCAAAATCTTCGTTGTTTTTGGATATAGAGGGATTGCTGGAGACCGATTTAGGGGTAACAAGCTTTTCTTTTGATTTTTTAGGAGGACGTTGAGGATTCTCGGGCGACTGCTCAAGTTTCTTTTTTATTTCCTGAATATGGCTCTTTATCTTATCAGGGTCCTTCATTCCCCTTTTCCTGAAATAAAAAATGTTATGGCGGGCATTGCCATAACACTCTAAAAAGTTCTTGCAATATGAATATGCTATAATCTTATACAATTATATCCATAACTGCGTGTTATGGCGATTATGAAAGCGACTGGCTTGCCCATAAATCAGTCGCTTTTTCTTTTCCCCTACTTTACCTCCGATTTAAGCGCCATCTGAA
>JAMCTK010000073.1:0-4853 GCA_023381035.1 Patescibacteria group bacterium | reverse complement strand
TTCCCGGCTCTTGTAAAAGATAAGCCTCAACTTCTTTTCTGTGGATTCGCCAGCTTCTGCCGACCTTCTTGGCAAAAATTTTCCCTGGGGCACGCTCTTCGCTTACAAGATCATAGATGAGTCGAGGGCTGACTTTTAAAAGCTCTGCACACTCAACGATGGTTAAAATTTCTTCTTTTTTATCTTCCACTGCCATTTTGCAGATACTTCCGCTTATTTGAATTTAAATACAGTTTAAATGAATTAAAAAGAGGTTGTCAATAGGGAGTTTATATTAAATTCTACAGGTATTGTTTTTATTGATGAGTTGATAATGAGGATTAAGGGGACTAGCTGAATAACTCATTTTCTATTATTCTCATGTATTTATTAACATAAAACATATCCGGTTCATGTTTGATTGGTCTCACTCTTATTTCAAATTGTGGTTCCTCAGCATCATTATTGTTAAATAATATTAGGCCAATTCCAAATATTAAACATAAGGACTCTATTCTTGATTTGTCTTCCTCGCTAGAATCTTTTGGAATAACTATATATACCTTATGGCTAAATGTTTTATATGCACATGCTTGACCAAAAGCAGTAATTAATCCTTGTGCATCAATTTTAATTTCAGCAGAAACAATTACAATTTCCGGTTTAATTATGTCAGAGGGCATAGGTTTTTTTATCCCTATAACGTCAGGTGTCCCCCATCTATCCCTAAATCTATTACCTCCTAAACTAATAGCCTTTGTACATTCTTCTAATTCATTTTTTAAATAATCTGCAAAAGGTTGGTAAAAATCTTCTTCACTGATTCCCAAAGGAGTTGTCGTAGAAATAACCTCTTCGGTGGCAGTTTCTCTAAATGAAGTATGACGGAATAAACCTCTATCTGCTTTATAAATTTCATTTGGTATTTTTGTGTCCAAATTCCAAATAGTTCCTTGAATTGTGTTTTCAGGAATATCCGGGAAGCTTTCTTTGATCATTCTCACTAATTGAGAATATCTAACTCCTTTTGAGTTGTTCCTTAGTATCTCTATTGCTTTTGATTTAATCAGATCTCTTCTGGTAGGCATTGAAATCAAAAAAATTCTTTATTTTTTTTATTATAACAAAAGTTAAAATTCTTGCGCTTCTTTTTGTAGATCAACATAGTAAGGGGGCTGGTTTGGGAATATATACAATTGCTCAAATATCTTTATTGGTTTTCTCCCTTCTTCAGTTCCTTTTTTAACTAAAATTGTGCAGGGTCTTCCGGGGGTAGGTTCAATTTCTATACTTTGGTAGCAGTAGAATTTTGACCTTGGTGAGCTGGCAAAATATTCTTTCTTGGTTTTATAGTCGTATATCCACATTCAGATCAATCCACTTTCGCTGAATGAGAAGCTGGAATCTTTTGAAATAATGATGTGGTCTAAAATTTTAATACCTATGATATTGCCAGCTTTGTTAAGCCTTTCAGTGATGCCGATATCTTCTTCACTTGGGGTTGGATCACCTGAAGGATGGTTGTGAAGAAAGATTACACTTACTGCGTTTGATAGGATTGCTCCCTTAAAAACTTCTCTTGGGTGAACAACACTCATATTAATTGAGCCAATGCTGACTACTTCGTAGCTGATGAGTCTGTTTTTAGAGTTTAAATGAAGGCAAATAAACTTTTCCCTGTCTGAGTATTTAAGCTCTTTTTCTACTAACTCGCTTTGGGTTACTTCTTCATAGCTTCTGTAGGCTTCGTTTGAGACTGAAACCTCTTTAACCATGATAACTTCAACACAGGGGATCCGATTTCCCAATTGCTTTGTTTCTTTTGTCTGGTAGCTTTTCATCTTCTACTCCTTAAATTAAATTTGCTTTCGCTACCAGCTAAAAAATCGGGGTTCCGCTTGAGGTCATAGGTGGAGACGTAGTACTACCTTGACCGTCTGGCAAGCGGGTTCACGGATAAAATAAAAGAAACTGTAAGCAAATTGCACCTTGGTACTTCCCAAACAAGCCCGCCTCCTTTTAAGGTAATTGTTTTTACTCTTATAAGAGTTTTTATTGATTAAGGTCCGGATGTTGGTATTAGTCTTGGTGATTTAATGCGGCGGCTAGTTTGGGTAAGAGGGGTCTTGGGGTTATGGGGGTGAAATTAAAGCAAAACAACCTTGACTTTAAAAAGCAGGTTCTTTGCTAAGCTCTCGTTAAAAAAAGAAAAGTATAGAGAAAAATAAAGGGTATAAATTATGCGTTCTTTGTAAAAAGATATTTGATTAGATTGTCTGCAAATCTAAAGACTTTGAAGACCATTTCTCTATCAATGAACCTTTTAGCTAGACTCCACATTATCGGGTTATCTTTAGCATATAGGTCAACCTCTTTAACTTGCCTTGTTTTAATGTCGACTTGCTTTACTTTTCCTGCAACAACATCTTTGGTGATTTTCTTTATGTTGTAATGAAGATAGGGGTTTCTCACTGTATCTTTGAAATTGATTAACTTTTTTTCCATTGCGTCGTCGATAACTTTCAGTTGTTTAGCCTCTTGAATGGTTGGACCAAGTTCTATGTTTTCAATCCGATTCCATTCGTTCTTGTCGTAAGTGTCACCACATTTTTTCTCTACAATCGCGCGTTTAAGTGAAAACTCTACTAAAACTGCGCTTAGTGATATTGCGGCTCCATAGAGCTCAAATAGGATACACTCTCTTATTTCGTCATAAAGGAGCTCAATAGTGGGAATAGCGATATTCGGAGGTGGTAAGAACTTGGTTATATTTGCTAAAGCAACACCTTTTCTTTGCGAAAATAGGTCCTCAACTGCTTGCTCTAGAGTAATTTGCTTAAGCTGGTCAAACTCTACTCCCTGCTTTTGGAGTTCTTCAATAGTTTCTGGTTTGGAAATTATGTGAGTCGCACCTTGAGATAATTCAGTTAAAAGGTCATTTATATTCTTCATAAGTTTATACTCATTGCCCAATTATTAGTTTATGGTCTCTAAGTTGAAAATCTTAAAAGTAAATTTTTCTTTTTCATCATTTCGGTTCTAATATTAATTAGCCTAGCTTCTTGATTCGATAATTCCAACTATTCTGCCTGTTTGAAGAAATGCTTTAGCCAAGGCAAAGATGTTTCTTTCAATATGTTGATTATCTCTTAAGGTAATTAAAAGGCAGCTGCCGGATGGCATTTTCTTAGACAACGCTTTCCATCTATCTTTGGATGACAGCAAAGAACCCGGAATGATTTCTATATTATCTGACGTTTTTCTTTTCATAGGGCTGTGGCTTCCATTTGGTCTCTTAAACTGGTTTTAGCTAAATGTAAGTATTTATAGGTGGTTTCCAGACGCCTGTGGCCCAAAATCGCCTGTAGATCGGTTAAGGACATACCCTTATCTGCCTTATGGGTGGCACAGGTGTGCCTTAAGGTATGGACACTAATCGGCTTTTTAATACCGGCTTTTTTAACGTATTTTTTAACCATGTAGTTGACTGAGCGAACATCAAGAGGTGTTTGGTGTTTGCTTAGGAAAACAGCTCTAGGTTCTTTCTGTGGTCGGGTATCTAAATAAGCCTTAAGAGCCTCTACAGCCTTTTCAGTTAAGGGGATTGATCTATCTACAGCACCCTTGCCCTGTTTGACAATTAACTCTTTTGCTTCAAGGTCGATATCCTCTAGGGTGAGACTACAAAGCTCTCCTACTCTTATGCCTGTTTGAAGAAATGTCTGGAGTATAGCTAAGTCTCTTGGGTTGTTTCTGGCTTCGTATAAAAGTGCCTTGTATTCATGCTGATAAAGAATCGTTGGATTTCTTTTTTCGCTGTTTGGCGGTGAGACTTTGGCTGCTGAATTTTTATCTAAGTATTCAAGATCAATCATACAATTAAAGAATTTTCGTAAGGATTGAAGCTTGCGTCTCCTGGTGATCCCGGTAAGTTTTTGTCTGCCTAAGTAGCTTAAATATCCCTCAACATCAAGCTTGTCAATTCTTTGGACTCTCTGCTCGCCTGTTTCACCGGCTAGCCATTTAGCAAACTGCTTTAAATCATCAGTGTAAGCCCTGATGGTAGTTTGAGGGGCATTTTTACCGGCAAGGTAGTTTGAAAATATTTCTATGGCTTGTTTTATGTCCAGTTCTCTACTTTGCATAAGCCCTTCCTTTTTTATTTCAATTTAGCCAAGATTTGACAATAGAGTCAATGGCACGAAATGGCAGTAAATATATTTCCTATAACATTGATTATTTCCTATTATAAGGAAATAAAAATAGGGATTCAAGTGGTGTTTAATTCCTATAAGCAGGGATTATAAGAATGAGGATTTCCAGCCAGAAAGGGTTATAAAAAAGAGAAAATAGGACTAATAGGACTATCAACTGAGCGCTGGGGAGTTATTATTTATAGCGAGCGGTAGTTAAAATAGGTATAGCATTGATTGTGAACTTAAAAGTTTTTTAAGCTGAGATAAGAGAATTTAAAAAAACATTTAAATACCAAATTATAAGTTACATTAAAAAGGGGGTATCGGTAGCTTGTATTTTTCAGATCGAGTAATTTACGTGAATTTGAATAACGGACAATGGCTACTTTTTAATACTTTGTCGGGTTCAATAGATATCGTGGACGAATTCCTGGCCAATAATCTAAAAGCCAAGGAGTGGAGTGCTATTCCTCAGGAGATGAAGACTATTCTAGTGGAGAGAGGGTATGTGTTTGAATCCCACCAAAAAGAAGAGAGTGAGTTTTTTCGGTTGGCCAAACTGGTTAAAGAGCGAGATGCTATGTTGCCTCCAGAATTTGTGGTGATTCCAACATATCATTGTAATTTAAAATGCCGATATTGTTATGAGGGGGGGATTCGAGACAAAGCAGTCACTAT
>JAMCTK010000072.1:1469-3348 GCA_023381035.1 Patescibacteria group bacterium | reverse complement strand
TTGATAACCATTTATGTTTTACAACAACACCTAAAGAACAAAACAACTTTGAGAACGAAAAATATTTTTGTAACCAACTATTGTTGAGAACTAAAACCAACAATGAATGACAGACTTATAAACTAGTGACCAACACAAAACCAGCAAGACACCACATTAGCATTGAAAACTTAGGAAGACGATTTTGCAAACTAACTTTTAAGCAGCAATTTTTAGTTTTGCAAACCATAACCCGAACTGAGCAACAACAAGAAACAAAGAACTAAACCAGAACAACAAACCAGCTTGGTTGACAACTCTTGCACAAATGTTACTTTGTTTGAAACCTAACGGCATTGCCGCTAACCCGCCGCCCTGAACAGACGGCTTGAATAAAACGACTACGCCAAAAATTATTTAAAACTTGTTTAGTACTAACACCTAGAACTAGTAACTTGTTTTGTCTACCAACCTTTTGAAATACAATACTGCCGCATCGAAGAGGCGGTCGGCGTTGAGCGGCTGGTTATGTTGCATCTACTATATGTGAATAAAATTAATAGTACTTCTATTGTTTTTTCACATTCAATTCTTTGAGTTTCTCTTTTGATTCTTTAAATCCAGGGTCTACCATTAATGCTTTTTTATATTGTTCCATTGCTAATTCGACTTTACCGGCTTTTCTATAACCATCACCAAGGCTATCATAAGAGTTTGCTTGATTTGGGAAAATCACAATTTGTTTTTTGAAAATATTAATCGCTTCATCATAATATCCTTGCTCTAATAGTAAATATCCATAGGTGTTCATATATGATATAACTTTTTTATCATTTGAAAAATTATCAAACATTAACCGAAATTGTTTTTCGGCTAGTTCATACTTTCCTAATTTCCAGTAGCATTTTGCTAAAGCTAATCCAGCTATTGAATTATTCGGATACTTATCGAATATCTCTTTAAAGAGTGGTAAAGCTTTTTCATAATCTTTTTCAATATCGGTATATATTGCTCCAAGAAAAAAAATTGCTGGTAAAGTTATTCAGTTTTAGTGTTTTTAGATTTTGAAATTGCTAATTGAAGTTCTTGAAAGCCTAATTCCTTATCTCCGTCTATACCTAATATGAACGAAAATAATTTTATAAATTTTGGAAGGACATCTGCATAATAATGATAAATTCCGAGCCCTAAATACGCATCATAATATTTGGGATTTTTTTCAACAACATCTTTCAAATAATTCTTTCCTTTTTTACCATCCCAATATGCATTCCACCAACTTTTATTCATTGCATAATAACGCCCTAAGTTTCCATAAGCACCTCCCAAATAAAACATAGCATCAATATCATTTTCGTTTCTATCCAACATTTCATCTGCAATATCAATGGATTTATATGATATCTCCTTATATTTTTCTCCCACAGCTTCGTCTTGAGGATTTTTTAAATACATCCAGAAATAACAGACTGATTTAAGAAAATATCCATATCCATTTTTTGGCTCAAGCTTAATTATTTTATCAAAGATATCGTTAGCTTCGTTAAATTTCATATCATAGACTAATTCCATTCCTTGGGGCCCTAAATCTGTTATCTTGCTTTGAGAATAGATTAGTGAAGAATTAAAAGTAACTAACAATAACCAAAAGTATTTTTTCATAAAGGATATCCTTTGGTAAACTTGAATACTACTGCAACATAACAGCGTTGCAACTAAACCGCCGCCAAAGAACAGACGGCTAAGTTTTGTCAGCCAGCCTCGCGTTGCCGCAAGGCAAGGCGGGCGCAACTTTTGTTTTAAAATCAGTTGTTTACTGCAATCACACTTTAACGAACAACTTACTTTGCAAAGACAAACCAGAACAACCTCTACGACCGGTTCGCTAGAAGCGGTCGGT
>JAMCTK010000072.1:0-1459 GCA_023381035.1 Patescibacteria group bacterium | reverse complement strand
TTAAGTTTTGTCAACGCCACTTTTTGTTTTTAAAATCAGTTTTGCATTGCTAATCAACTTTGTAAGAACAATTAGTTCTGAAAAATCAACTAAGAAAAACCTCTACGACCGGTTCGCTAGAAGCGGTCGGTTTTGAGTTGCGAGTTAGTTTTTGCTTTTTATTTACGTTGCAGTTTAGAACAAAAAATCTTTTTACCAACCTAACTATGCAAAACAGTTACCGAACTGCTCCATGCCGAATAACAGTACAATTTATTTATTGTAACTAACACTGCATTGGAAATAGTTTTGACTTGTGAATAATACCAGCTTTGTAAAAACATACAACCAGTGATCCACACAAACCCGGAAAACCACCAACTAAGTTTTGATAAAACTTGCAAGCCGACTTATTTGCAAACCAGCTCTGAAAAGAACAAACCAGCATTATAAAACCAAAACAGAATAACTTTACCAACACTAAACAAAGAACGAAACCAGAACAGCAAACCAACTTTGCGGCCGCCACTTACACAAAACTTTTTTTGTAAACTAACAGCGTTGCCGATAAGCGGCGCCCCAGAACAAGGATGCCAAATAACAGCAACTACTTTTTATTTATTAAAAATATTTTTTAGAACACTTTACTTGAATAGGCAACTTTGTTTTGCAACCAGACCTAATAATTAGAATTATGCCGCACTGAAAAACGGCGTCCGCCTTGATTGGCTGGTTATACACATTTCTATTTCATTAAAATAAGTTTCTTAACTTGTGTAAAATTTCTTGAGGTTAATTTATAGAGATAAATCCCGCTTGTTAAATTACTTGCATTTAATTCTACATTATAGCTTCCCGCACTTTTATATTCATTAACTAAGGTTTTCACTTCTCTTCCAAGCAAATCATGAATCTTAATTAAAACCATTCCTTCTTTTGGTAAATCATACTTAATTATTGTAGTCGGGTTAAATGGGTTTGGATAATTTTGAGATAGTGAATAACTACTCACGAAAATTTCATTGTTATGATCTTCCTCTATTGCCGTAGGTGGATTCTTGTATAAAATACTTATAGTATTCTCTGGAGAATTAGTAACTATAATAGTATTACCATCCGAAGTAATCGCTATTGATCTGATTGAACTGCAACTGTATTCGTTATCAGTTGTCATATACTCGTATATGTTACCAGCATTAATATCATATTCTCTAAGATCAAGTTTGAAAGGACTGGATGATGAAAAACCACCATAATGAAAGGCATATATTCTATCCTTTGTATCATAAGCCATTGACCTCCAAGAGTCCCAAAAGTCATCTGATTGTAATATTTTTATTGTACTAAGATTATCATAATTCAATTCCAATGTTCTTCCACCAAAACCACCAACTAAGTTTTGATAAAACTTGCAAGCCGACTTATTTGCAAACCAGCTCTGAAAAGAACAAACCAGCATTATAAAACCAAAACAGAATAA
>JAMCTK010000071.1 GCA_023381035.1 Patescibacteria group bacterium | reverse complement strand
TATAAAACCAGTAAACATCGTAAAAAAGAATAAAATAGGCAACCGCATAAGGAACAAATAAAGATCCCCAAATGGGGAAGAGGATTAACGACCAAGACAAAATTCCCGGCATTATCTCTAAAAACCTGCGGGTTTTTATAGGATAACGGCTAAAAACTGTCTGAAAAAAATTTGTCATAAGTTTAACCTAGTCTAAATACAGTATGGGCATTGCTTGTAGTTTTTTCAATGACTTCTTCTTTAGTAAGGCCTTTAATTTTTGCGATGAATTCAGCCACAATTATAACATAGCTTGGTTCATTTCGGCTACCGCGATAAGGGATCGGAGTAAGAAATGGAGAGTCAGTTTCAGTCATTATTCTATCAATTGGAGTATGTTTAACTAAATCTGCAAGAGAAGTTGTTTCTCCTTTAGCAATTCCGGGATAAGTAATATTTCCGTCAAATCCGATATAAAAGCCAAGATCCAGCACTTTTTTTAAAAATTCAATGTCTCCGGAAAAACAATGAAAAAGTCCCGGCGGATTTTTTAAAAGAGATCTGTTTTCATTTAAAACTTCCAGAATGTCTTTTCCTGCTTGGCGGTTGTGAACCATTAGAGGCAAATCTAACTTATGGGCAATGTTTATTTGTTTTGCAAAAAGCTTTTTTTGAAGATTATGCTCTGTGACTCCATTTGATTCGTAATGGAAATAATCAATTCCTGTTTCTCCTATGGCTATTACTTTTGGATGTTTTGCCAATTTTTCGACCTTTTCTTCCCACACTTCTTCTAACTTGTCTGCATGATGAGGGTGAATTCCAACCGTTGCATAAAGTCCAGGATATTTCTTTGCCAGTTCAATTGCGGTTATGCTTGAGCTAAGAGTTGTACCGACATTAATAATTTCTATTTTGTCCTTTTTCGCTCTTTCTATAACTTCATCTACATCGTGTTTATAGGCATGAAAATTTAAATGACAATGCGCATCAACCATGATAATATTATAACTCCCATATTGGGTAATTTTATAAGCAATATGAAGGTAATAATTCTAACAGGAGGAATATCAAACGAGAGAGAAGTCTCCCTAACTTCCGCGAAAAATGTTGAAAAAGCTCTAACTAAACTTGGATATGAAGTTGAGTTATTTGATATTAATGAAGGGTTAGAAAATCTTCAAATAGATAGAGATGACATTGTTTTTCCGGTTATTCATGGAAAAGAAGGAGAGGGTGGAGATCTCCAGGAGGTGTTGGAAAAAAGGAATATAAAATTTGTTGGTTCCGGGTCCAAGGCGTTAAAAAAAGGTTGGGAGAAAATTCCTTTTAAAAAATTCTGTGATCAGGAAGGGATTGTTACTCCAAAATGGCAGATTATTAAAAATCAAAATGAAATATCTATCCCAATGCCAATTGTTATAAAACCGTCAGACAGTGGTTCCAGCATTGACGTATTTTTTGCACATTCGAAATCTGATTTAGATGAAATTCCATTTAAGGAACTATTTGGGAGATATAGAGAATTGATTGTTGAAGAATTTATTCAGGGGATTGAGGTAACTTGTGGGGTTTTAGGAAACATAGCGCTCCCAGTTTTGGAAATAGTTCCACCTGAGGGAGGCTCTTTTGACTACGAAAATAAATATAACGGTAAAACTCAGGAAATTCCCTTTGCTCCTTCTTTGTCCAAGGAAACCCAAGAAGAAATTCAAAAGATTGCATTAAAAATTCACCAAAAACTTGGATGCAAGGATATTAGCCGTTCTGATTTTTTGGTTAAGGATGGAGTTATTTATGCTTTGGAAATAAATACAATCCCTGGTTTGACATCGGAATCTTTATTTCCCAAAGAGGCTAAGGCAATTGGAATAAGCTTTGACGATCTTATGGATCGACTCGTAAGAATGCAGAATTAATCTTTTATTCTTGGGAAAAGGGGATTTTGGGATGTAATTTTCCCATAACATTGATTTAATATTTTTTCCGCAGTTTCCGGGAGAAATGGTTTTAAATCATTTGCCACAGAAACAATATTTTTTAAATAATGATAAAGTTTTTCCTTTAATTCATTTTTATCTTGGATCTTCCATGGTTCTTCCTTGTTAATTATTTGATTAATCAAATTAATTTTGCCCCAAATATTGACTAAGGCCGTATTAAATGAAAAGTCTTCTAGATTTTTTTCAGTAACGGAACTAGTAATAGGATTAATATTTTCAAATTCAAAGTTATTTTGTTCACACAGTTTTGCAACTCGGGAAACTAGATTGCCCAGATTATTTGCCAAGTCTGCGTTGTAAACTTCTTTGAATCTACTTTCCGAAAAATCCCCATCTGCTGTAGATGGAATTTCTCTCAGTAAGTAATAACGAACTGCATCGGTACCATATTTTTCTATTAAATCAATTGGGTCAATTACATTCCCAACTGTTTTGGACATTTTTTGTCCGTCTACAGTAAAGTATCCATGAACAAAAATTGATTTTGGCAAAAGAAGACCTGCCGAAAGTAAAAACGCTGGCCAATAAATCGCATGAAATCTTAGAATTCCTTTACCGATCACGTGTAGATCAGCTGGCCACCATTTTTTATATTCTTCCTCATTTGTTCCAAAGCCTATACCGCTTTGGTAGATGTTTAAAGCGTCAAACCAAACATACATTTTTTGATTTGGATCATTTGGAACGTCGACTCCCCAATTCTTTGCTCTTTTGTTTGATCGGGAAATACTAATATCTTTTAATCCTTGCTTGATAAAAGAAACTGCTTCGTTCTTTCGAAAAGATGGAACTATTTTCAACTCATCTGTTTCTATAAGCTTTAAAATTTGATCTTGATATTTTGAAAGGGCAAAAAAGTAATTTTCTTCTGTGACTTCCTCTAATTTTTTCCCAGGATGTTCAAAACACTCGCCTCTTTCATTTAGTTCATTTTTTTCGTAAAAAAGCTCACATCCCACACAATAAAGTCCGGAATATTCTTTTTTGTAAATATCACCATTTTTAAAACATCTTTCCCAAAGTTCCTGAGAAGCTTTATGGTGAGAGCTGCTGCTTCCTTTTTGAAAAACATCAAATTTTACGTTAAGTTTTCCTGCAAGCTTCTTGAAAAGTTCACTGTTTTTGTCTACAAATTCCTGGACAGGAACTTTTGCTTCTTCTGCGGCCTGAACGTTTTTTAAAGCATTTTCATCAGCTCCTGACAAAAGAAGAGAGCGATCTCCTTTCAATTTATGATGCCTTGCTATAACATCTGCTTGTACAAACTCGAGAGCATGTCCAACATGTGGCTTCGCATTAACATATGGTATGGCGGTAGTGATATAAAATTTGTTCATATAGTAATTTTAGCAGATTGAGGCTATTTTCGATAGCTAAAGAATAATTCCAGCATTATGAAAAGAGAAGCCAGCAAGACCAAGAAAAAGATTTGAGTTAAATGATAAAAATTTAAAAGTAAGAATCCAAGGACAAATAAGCTTAAAAACAAAGCTCTTCTGGTATTTTTTAAAATAAATGCCATTAAAAAAAGAATAAATAGACAAATTCCCGCTAAAAGTAACGGAATAGGGGAAAACTGAAAATTATACATAGTTATATTTTTGTCAGGAGGTAGGCTTGTAGTTAAAAAATAGACTCCACTAGCAAAAATCAAACTAATTAATAGAAGCAAAAATCGTTTTCTTTTTCTCATAGACATAGTTTAGCATGTTAAAAACCCCTTGACAGAAATTGGCAGTCGTGTTATATTACTGCTAACAATAATCAATATGAATGATTTAACACAACGACAAGTTGAAATTTTAAGAAGCCTCATCGAGGAATACATTAACACAGCAGAGGCTGTTGGTTCGGAAACATTAGAAAAAAAGCACAACCTGTCTGCTTCTCCCGCAACTATTAGAAATGAAATGGTAAGACTTACGCAAATGGGATATCTAAAAAAACCCCATATCTCAGCAGGTCGTGTTCCAACTCCCCAAGCAATGAAATTCTATGTTAAACAGCTCATGAAGGAAAAAGAGCTTTCTACAGCAGAAGAAGTTGGAGTTAAAGAAAGTGTTTGGGATTTGAGAGAAAAAGAACAGCAATTTTTAAGAGAAATTACTAAAAACCTTGCAGAAAAAACAGGTGCAATTGCAGTTTCAGCAACTGATCAGGGAGATTTTTTCTGCTCTGGATATGCAAATGTTTTTGATATGCCTGAGTTTTTCGACATCGATGTAACCAAGAATCTTTTTTCCGCTATGGATGAGATTGGATATTTTCAAAATCTTTTTTCTAATTTCATCGATGATGAAGACATCCATGTTCTAATTGGTGAAGAATTGGGCCCAAAACTTCAAGGACCTTATGGATTTGTATTTACCAGGTATCATACACCAATGAGATTAACGGGAGAAATAGGGGTTTTGGGACCAAGCAGATTAAACTACAATCAAGTAGTTCCAACAGTTAGATATTACGGAAACTTAATTGAAGAAATTGCCAAAGGATGGTAATAGATTCAAAAGTCACAATTAAAATGAAGAAAAAGAATGAAGAGAAAGAAGCTAAGAAAGACGAATTAAAACAAAAGTACGAAGAGCTTGAGAACTTACTCAAGCGCACATTGGCAGATTATCAAAATCTTGAAAAAAGAGTTTCAGAAGACCGAGAGCAATGGCTAAAAATGGCCAATAAGCAATTACTTTTGCGACTTTTACCGGCACTCGATAGCTTAATGCTCGCAGAAAAACATACCAAAGATCAGGGAGTTGCTCTGAGCGTCAAAGCAATGATAGATGCCTTAAAAGCAGAGGGAGTTGAAAAAATCGAAGTTACTGGTAAAGATTTTGACCCAAACTTAATGGAATGTGTTCAAGTTGTAGAGGGGAAAGAAGATGGAAAAGTGGTTGAGGAACTGAAAGCAGGTTTTGCTTTATACGGAAAAGTTTTAAGGCCCGCTCAGGTGTCAGTAGGGAAATCCTAAACACTAATATCTAGATCCTAAGGGATATTGAAAATTTTATTTAAAAATTTTAGAATTTAGATATTAGAGCTTAGAAATAATATAAAGGAAATATATGGCAAAAATAATTGGAATTGATTTAGGAACAACAAATTCATGTGTGGCTGTAATGGAGGGAGGTTCTCCCAAAGTTATACACTCTGCCGAAGGAAGAAATGTTATTCCATCGGTAGTTGACCCAAAAACACACGTTGTAGGTGATGTGGCAAAAAGGCAGATTGTCTTAAAGCCAAAAGAAACAATATTCTCTATCAAAAGATTGATGGGTAAAAAGTTTACCGATCCCTCTGTTCAGAAAGACATGAAGTGGCTTCCATACACCATTAAATCCGGAAGAGATGGAATGGCTGTCGTTGAAGTTAATGGAAAGACCTACACACCTCAAGAGTTATCAGCAATGATTCTTCAGAAGATTAAAGCAGATGCCGAAGCTTATCTAGGCGATAAAGTAACGCAAGCAGTCATTACGGTTCCTGCATACTTTGATGACAGTCAACGTCAAGCAACGAAGCAAGCAGGGGAAATCGCCGGTCTTGATGTTCAAAGAATTATCAATGAGCCAACTGCAGCAGCGCTTTCATATGGACTTGATAAGAAAAATGCACATACAATTGCCGTTTATGATTTAGGAGGCGGAACTTTTGATATTTCAATATTAGAGTTGGGAGATGGGGTTTACGAAGTAAAATCCACAAACGGAGACACTCATTTGGGTGGAGATGATTTTGATCAGGCGATAATCGATTATATTGCTGAAGAATTCAAAAAAGACAACCAAGTTGATCTTAAAAAAGATCCTCAAGCATTACAAAGATTGAGAGAGTCAGCAGAAAAGGCAAAAATTGAACTTTCCAGCTCTCAAGAAGCTCAGATTAATCAACCTTTCATAACTCAAGGAAAAGACGGCCCTCTTCATTTAACAATGACCTTAACTCGCGCAAAACTAGAGGAAATAGTAGATCCTTTAATCGAAAAAACATTGGAGCCTGTAAAGCTTGCGTTAAAAGATGCAAAAGTAGATATAAAAGGAGTGGATGAAGTCATCTTAGTTGGAGGAATGACTAGAATGCCAAAAGTTGTTTCTGCTGTTACTAAGTTTTTTGGAAAAGAACCTAATAAGTCGGTAAATCCTGATGAGGTTGTTGCTGTTGGAGCAGCAATTCAAGGAGGAGTATTGGGAGGAGAAGTTAAAGACGTGTTACTTTTGGATGTAACTCCCTTGACATTGGGAATAGAAACTTTAGGTTCTGTTTCTACCCCGCTTATTCAAAGAAATACAACTATTCCAACCGCAAAGTCACAAGTTTTCTCAACAGCTGCTGATAATCAAACCCAGGTGGAAATAAATGTTCTCCAAGGAGAGCGTCCAATGGCAGCTGATAATAAATCTCTTGGGCAATTCCAATTAACTGGTATTCCGCCGGCTCCTCGAGGAGTACCACAAATTGAGGTCACTTTTGATATTGATGCAAACGGAATCCTACATGTTACTGCAAAAGATAAAGCAACAGGAAGAGAAAACAAAATTCAAATAACGGGTTCAACCGGACTAACACCCGAAGAAGTTGAAAAAATGACTAAAGAAGCAGAGATGCATGCATCGGAAGATCAAGCTAAAAAGGAACAGGTTGAAGTTAGAAATCACGCGGATTCTCTTATCTTTACTGCCGAAAAAACTCTTAAAGATGCAGGAGATAAAGTAGCAGAAGATCTTAAAAAAGATATTGAAGAAAAAATTAGCGCTCTTAAAGGAATTTTGGATTCCGGTTCCAAAGAAGATATAGAAGTAAAAACAAAAGAACTCTCAGATTCTTTGCAAAAAGTTGGAGAAGCAATGTATGCACAGCAATCAACGACCACAGATCAACCAGGTGATTCCTCTCAGGAACAGACATCTCAGACAAACGGTGAACCAAAATCAGAAGAGCCTGTTGAAGGCGAAGTTGTTAACTAAATTTAAACTAGAAATAAAAAATAAGGGCGCGGTAAACGCGCTTTTATCGTATAATTACCCATATGGAAAAAGATTTTTATAAACTTTTAGGCGTTTCTAAAACTGCAACTCAAGACGAGATAAAAAAAGCCTATCGTAAACTAGCTCTTCAATATCATCCTGATCGCAATAAAACTAAAGAAGCAGCAGTTAAATTCAAGGAAATTGGAAGAGCATATGAGGTTTTATCCGATCCCCAAAAAAGGCAAACCTACGATCAATTTGGGACTGCAGCTTTTGAAGGAGGCAATCAACAAGGACCATTCGGAGGTGCTCAGGGTGGGCAATATGGCCCATTTACATACTCTTATTCGACGGGTGGAAATTTTGGGGATTTTGACTTTGGGGGAGGCGCAGATCCATTCGATATTTTTCGTCAATTCTTTGGTGGAGAATCTCCTTTTGGTCAAAGGCAGAGAAGGCCGGCTTATTCATTAACAATTGAATTTATGGAGGCAATAAAAGGCGTCGAAAAAAGTGTAAATATTTCCGGTAAATCTCAAAAAATAAAAATACCAGCTGGAGTCGATGAGGGTTCACGGATAAGGTTTGGAGATTATGATGTTGTCATCAGTGTAAAACCAGACAAGAGATTTCAGCGACAAGGTTATGACATAATTTCTGAGCAGGAAATTTCTTTTTCTCAGGCAGCTCTAGGAGGAACAATTGCCGTAGAAACAGTGGAGGGAAATGTAAATTTAAAAATTCCATCAGGAACCCAACCGGGAACGGTCATTAGGCTTGCTCAAAAAGGAGTCAAGCAAGTAAGAGGAACAGGAAAAGGAGACCACTATATAAAAATTAAAATTGTAGTTCCTAAGAATTTATCCTCCAGACAAAAAGCTCTTTTAAAAGAGCTAGATGAAGAAAACTTAAAGAAAAAAAGCTGGTTTTAAATACTCCGTTATGCTACGATTAAGCCATGGAGAAATGTACGCCTACTGACTTAGGGTGTATTCCCAATGATCCTTATCAATTCGTTGTAAAATTCTATGCAATTGGATTAAGTTTAATAGGTGGGGTTTCTATCTTATTTATAATATATGGAGGCTATATGATAATGGCTTCTCAGGGTAATCCTGAAAAGGTAAAGGTAGGTAAAGATTATATCTACTATTCAATTGCAGGTCTTCTTTTGGCAATTTTTGGTTATCTCTTTATTCAAATAGTTGTAGTTGATATACTACATATACCAGGTTTTAGTTAAGATGAAAAAATTTCTGCCCTATTTTATTTCATTCATTTTGGGACTGGTTTTGTTTTCTTCATCTGGGCAAGTTTTTGCACAAACACCTGCGGGATCCACAACAACTCCATCCGACGGAACTTGGGTAAATGATACGGATGTAACTTTTGTCGGCAAAGTTGGAGCAAGATCGGGACAATTTTTAGATTGGACGCTTCAGAATTATAAGTGGGAGAAAAACATCGGACCTGGAGAAGTCAGTCCAATTTCTACTTTCTGGTCTCAGATCAGAAATATTGTTTACGCCTTTTTCACACTGTTTGTTTTAATTACTGCTTTTATTTTAGTAGTAACCCGAGGTAGAAGTATAACAATTAAAAAATTCATCCCCAGATTTATATTAATTGTTTTTTTAGTTACTTTCTCTTTTGCTCTTGTACAGTTTATCTATCAAATCGGAGATGTAATTCAGGGATTCTTCTTCTCTGTGCCTTGTCTTAAAGGTGAAACAACAGGTTGTGGTGCCAACATCTTAATCTCACAAAAAAACCTGCTGAATATTGGGTTTAATTATCCAGATTTTGTCGGGTATAGAAAATTTGGCGCAGCATTTGATGAATCAGCATTTATATCTTTACTTCTTATTAAGTTAACTGCAGTCACTTATTATGTAATGGCAGGAGTATTGTTGATTAGAAAAATAATTCTCTGGTTTTTTATAATTATTTCTCCAATTTTTCCCTTACTTTTACTTTATTCGCCGGTTAGGAATACGGGAAAGATTTGGGTCGGAGAATTTTTCCGCTGGCTTCTATACGCTCCTCTTTTTGCTATTTTATTGCAGGGTTTAGTTTATGTTTGGAAGGTAGGAATTCCGCTTCTATTTACTACATCTACCGATAAGATTGTTTATCCTACAGCTATTAATATTTTACTTGGAGGTCCAGGGCAAACATTATCTCTCGAAAATAGCGTAAATAACCAAAACACGTTTGCCCTATACGTTGTAGCCCTTTTAATGCTTTGGGTTGTAATAATCTTACCGTTTTTATTATTGCAGATATTTTTGGATTATATCCACAGCTACTCTTTTTCAGAGAATCCCATCATATCTCAGCTCATTAACAATGGATCCAGTTTATTGGGTAGAGGTAGTGGGAGAACGCCTATTTCACCAGCTCCCTTACCTTCTTCAAGTCAGCCGGCAGGCATGGCCAGAAGTTTGCCTTTCGAAAAGAAGATATCTATTCCTCAAGCAAACATGGAAGGAATAACAAGTCAGCTTTCTAATCTTAAGACAATGCAAAATCAGGTATTAACCTTAACAAACCTTTCGATGCCTTCAATGCGAGATATTGCAAAACTTGAAACAGCAAGTCTTTCCAAAGATATCAGTAAACATAGTGAAGCTGCAAAATACCATGATTCACTTGAGAAAATTGGTAATCCAAAAACAATTACTTCCGCAGTTGAACGTCAAAAATACACATCTATTAAGGACAAATTGGTTAAAGAAAGTCAAGAAGGCAACCAAGTTGCAGCTTCAATTTTAAATGCAGCAAGCACTGTAACAAAAACAGGAATTGTAAATAAAGAGCAAGAGACTACAAAACTTACAAACACTCTTTCTCAGATTGCAAATCCAACGTTGGCTCCTGCAGAACAGCAACAAAAACTGGCAACTATCAAAGATGAACTTGAAAAAGCAAAAGCACAAGGTGATCCAGTGGCATCAAAATTGGTCGAAGCAATGAGCAAAGGAAAAGAGGGAGTAACTGAAGATTTAGAGCAAGTAATTAAAGAAGCAAAAGAAAAGGGTAGTAGTATTGCAGCCGAAGTAATGCAGCAGGCAGGAATGTTGGAAGTAAAAGAATCATCAGGATTCCCAGTTGTGAACAGAGTTCAACAAGTCAGTCTGGATGATTATGAATCAGTTAAAAAAATGTGGATAGAAAATTATCAAAAACTTGATGCACCAGCACAAACTTCAAGAAAAGAATGGGTAACTTCAGATATAGAAAAAATAAATCAAGCTGTTAACTATTTAGCTTCTTCCGATTCTCAAAACGTTAAAAAAGGAATGGAATCAGTTGGAAACATCTTGCCCTTCCTTCTTATCGGAGGATTCTCGCAAACTGAAGTTATTGCTTATCTAAAAGCTAAATTAGAAGCGGCCAAAACAGTCTTGGCTGATTTGAGTAAAAAAGATGAAGAAGAAGATACTATGCTAGGTAAAGAAACAAAAAAAGAAGAAAAGCTTAAAGAAATGACAACAGAAGCAAAAATAGAAGAAAAGGAAGAAAAATTAAATGAATAAAATAATTTTAGTTACTCTTGCTGTGGTGGTTTTAGCTGCTGCCGGACTATCCGGAATGTTCACGAAACCAAATCAAAAACAAAATTATACTCCTGTCTCGGGTACAGCAGCTTGTCTTGATTTTGATCCGCCCAGCACCACAGAAACAATAACCTACAATGGCCAGACCTACGGGCTTATTAAAAAAGATGCGCAGATTGCGGAGGAATCTAAATTCAAAGAATTAACTTCACTTGGGAATAATATGTATTCTCTTGGAAATAATTATTTCGGGCAAGCAGTAGATCAGGCAATAATTTTTCTCTTGAAGACAAATACAGGAAAAGCACCATATATTTTTGACATATACATTAAAAATAGTGTTCCAATCCCGGATTACATTAAAAACTGTAAGGGTACAGGAGGTCAAATAAGCGTTGTTCAGGATCCGACGAATAACACATTTCCACCATCTTCATTCAATAAGACGGATATTCAAAATCTATCCGACCAAACCGTTTCTCCGGGATACGTTTATGATGGGAATAAAACAACCTCTAATTCTATAAAATCTTTGCCTGAGGCAAAATTAATCGGGAGCTTGAGAATGGCAACAAGTATATACTCTCTATACAATCATTTAAATACACTTTATTTAATAGATAATGCTGATGCATATGAATATCTTCCATCAGATAACCCTATTCCTCCTCCCGCAAAGGGAAAAGATTCATTGCAATTAAAGAAAGTAACTTTTGTAACGACCAGTTCATATTCTTGGTGGACGCCAGTTTGTAAGCCAGCGATATATCTTTATCCGCAAAAAACCCAAATGGTTTCGGTTAAGGTCGACACAAAAGGATTTTTTACTTTAACGATTCCTCAGTACGGTTCAAATGGATGGTTTGTAAAAGCAGAACCAACAGGAAAGATTCAACTAGGAGACAAGAGTTTTCCTTATCTTTACTATGAATCAAAAGTTCAGGACAATTTAGTAGAAAAGCCAAAAAACGGATACATAGTTAAAAAAGAGGGACTTGGAGATTTATTTAAAAAACTTTTACCTGAACTTGGTCTAAATGAAAAAGAATCCAAAGAGTTTTCGGACTATTGGATAAAAGCTCTCTCTCAAGGACCTTACTATTTCGTTGGAGTCATGAGTGATCAAAGTATTAATCAAATTGAACCATTGTCAATAGATCCAATTCCTGACAAAATAATAAGAGTACGTCTGTACTTTGAGGTGTTAAGAGATCAGGGTCAAATAACCGAGCCAAAGATAGTAACGCCAAAAAGAACAGGTTTTACCGTAGTGGAATGGGGAGGGATGGTTAAAGCAGACAAGAACTCTGATTTTACATGTTCGCAATAAACTATGCTAGGAAACTTATTTAATTCTAAAAAAGACAAACACGAAGAGATGCCGGTTAATCAAAATCCCTCTATGCAAAATCCTTCGGTCTCGCCGGCCACTCCGGTTACTCCTGTTCCCCCAGTCCAACCTACTGATTCGGTGGTTGGCTCAAATATTCAGCCAAATCAGAGGCAGGAGCTCTCAATAATGTCGCATCTTGACTCACGTACCTCTCAAGTTTTATCGCATGCTCAAGATGAGACAAAAAAGATCAAGCAAGCCTTAATTGAACCGGAGCAAATTCTTTTTGGATTATTATATGATTCCGACATATTTCAGCTTCTTTCTCAGTTTTCAGTTGATGCGTCACAACTTTCTCAAGAAATCCAAAGTAAAGAACAAACAGGTGCTTTTGATGGTCAACCGACATTAAGTGATAATTCTCAGAAAGTATTTGATCAAGCATACTCTGCAGTTAAAGGAAGGGGAGTTGAATTTATAAGCCCGGAAGATTTATTAATGGCTCTTTTTTCACAAAATATTGCTGCTTCTAGTCTTTTGCAATCAAAAGGAATAGATAAATCAAAATTGGAGGAAAATCTTTCAAAATCATCTAAATACGTTTCCGGCAAAAAATCTTCATTAGAGCAATTTGGGATTGATTTAACTCAACAGGCAAAAGACGGAAAACTTGATCCGATTACGGGAAGAGATAGGGAGGTAGAAAGAATGGTTCATATTCTATTGAGAAGAACCAAGAATAATCCAATCATTATTGGGGAGGCAGGAGTGGGCAAAACCGCAATTGTTGAGGGACTTGCCCAGTTAATTGTTTCCGGAAAATCGGCAAAAGACCTTGCTTCTAAGAAAATAATTCAACTTGATGTTTCATCAATGGTTGCAGGAGCTTCTCATCGAGGAGAATTTGAAGAAAGACTAAGAAACGTTATTAAAGAAACCCAGGTCGCTGGAGATGTAATCTTATTTATTGATGAGATCCACGGATTAATTGGCGCAGGAGACAGCGAGGGAACACTGGATGCATCCAACATAATCAAACCTTTTCTCGCTAGAGGGCAACTGCAAGTTATCGGAACCACAACGACAATTGAATACAGACGTTATTTTGAAAAAGATAAGGCATTTGAAAGAAGATTCCAACCCGTTTTATGTGAAGAGCCAGACGAGGATACTGCCGTAGAGATGCTTAAAGTTCTTGTTCCAAAATATGAAGCTTTTCATAAAGTAACAATGACGGAAGATGCGATCAAGGCCTCGGTAAAACTTTCTAAAAGATATATAGGAGAAAGATATCTTCCGGATAAAGCAGTTGATCTTTTAGATGAGGCAGCTGCTCAAGTTCGACTTGAGCTTAACGAAGGCAAAAGACAAGACAGTCAGATAGTTCAAGCTGATATCGAAAAAATTGTCAGCAGCTGGACAGGAATTCCGATTACAAAATTAACAGAAGATGAAAGCCAGAAACTTCTTCATTTGGAGGATACGATTCACAAGAGATTAATTAATCAAGAGAATGCAGTTGCCTTAGTCGCAGAAGCTGTTAGAAGAGGACGTATTGGCCTTTCAAGTGCTAATAGGCCTATTGCTTCATTTATATTCTTAGGTCCAACAGGGGTTGGAAAAACAGAACTTGCAAAAACTCTTGCGGAAATACTTTTTGGTAAAGACGACGCAATGGTGAGACTTGATATGAGTGAATATATGGAAAAACATGAAGTTGCTAAATTAATTGGTGCGCCTCCCGGATATGTGGGATATGAAGAGGGAGGACAATTAACGGAGGCAGTTAGAACAAAGCCGTACTCAATTGTTCTTTTGGACGAGGTAGAAAAGGCTCATCCTGATGTATTTAATATTCTTTTACAGCTTTTAGAGGATGGAAGATTGACTGATAATAAAGGCAATACTATTTCATTTAAAAATACAATTGTAATTGCAACTTCAAATATTGGAAGCTCTTTAATTCAACAGCAATTAATAGAAAACGCAGAAACAGATAAAGGATCCAAAGAGCCTTCAGACAGTAAGAAAAAATTTGAAGAATTAAATAAGATTTTAGTTGTTGAGCTTAGAAAATTCTTCAGGCCGGAACTTTTAAACCGTTTTGACGGAGTGGTGGTTTTCGAACCGCTTACGGAAAAAAATATGACGGAAGTTGCAAGGCTTGGAATTGGTTCAACAGGAAAGCTATTAAAGATGCAAGGAATCGATTTGGACATAACAGAACCGGCAGTTGCAAGGCTTGCCAAGGAGGGCTATGATCCGATCTACGGAGCAAGACCGCTTCGAAGACTCATTCAATCTGCGATTGAAAACCCGATAGCTGTCCTTCTTATTAATAAGACATTTATCCAAGGAGATAAAATCCTAATAGATTACGATGTTCAAAAAGAAGAGTTTAAATTTACCAAAGTAAACCCTCAACCTACTCAGGATTCAGCTGTGGGATCCGATCAGAATAAAGTTTCGGAGCAAAAACCAGACCCAAATCAGCCTTCTCAGTCGAATGGTTCACAGATGGTTGCTAATGGTGAAAAAAATACTGTTCAACAGGAACCGATTCAACCGGTAACCCCTCTAAATCCAATAATATCACCTCCTTTTAACGGGTCTACTGGACAGGCACAGGTAATTCCCAGTCAAAATAATAATGTAAAGAGTTCAACGACATGAACTTAATAGACAAAATAGAAACATTTTTTTTAAACCTATCTCTTTTAAAAAAGGTAGCTATTTTATTGGTCATACTATTTGTTGTTATAGTTTTTGGATCATCGATTCTTATTTCCTCAACTAAAGAAAAGAGCGCAAGCAAAGAAGATAGCCAAATTTTAAAGACATGGGAGATTACACTTTCTTACAATACAAAAACAAACACATTATCTTCTAAAAAAATTGAGCTTTTAAATAAAAAGGTAACACAGGATTTTAGAAGCGCAGAATTTTCAAAAGATGAGCTTGTAATGTATGACTCAAATAAAAATGTAATTTATAGTACAAAATTTAATATTACTCGTCAGTTGCTATATATGCTATCAAATGAACCTTCTGCTACAGGAGAAGCTTTGCCTCCTCAATCAGAAACACTTGATACAATAATTTACATTCCGTATTACAAAAATGGAACAAAAATTGTTATAAAGGAAAACGGAGAAAATATTCTTGAAATTCCAATTTCCCAAAAAATTTCTTTTGATCTTTTTAAGATAGACCAAGCAAGTGCTCAAACAACGTCTTCTTGTAATCCACTAACAGTTGTTTTTATAAGTGATAATTATCAAAGCTTTGATTCTTATCATAATGACGTCGATATTTTTAAACAAGTTTACATATCCACACAGCCATTTAGTGAAAGCCCAAATATTTTTGACTTCAAAGTTTTAGATAACTCTGAAGCCTTGGGATGTCAAAATGGAATTCTGAATTGTATAAAAAATCCTAGAATAAAACAGATTGTTGCTCGGAGTTATTCTAATTTCTCAAAAATTGTAGTTGTGGCAAATGCGCCCAGATCCAATTCTGCTGATGGAGGAGCTTTAGGGGTTGCTAACGGTATCGGTGGAGATTTGGCCGTATTCCCAAATAATTATGGGAACATCACAGGGGAAACAAAAATCGTTGCAGGACATGAATTCTTGGGTCATTTAGTTGGACTTTTGTATGATCGCTATGTTTCTTCAAGCACAAGTTATGGTGGTATTCAGGGTAATATAAGAAGTAATTGTACAGATAAGTCGGCAGGAGAAGTCTGGTGGCAACAAGTTGGAGGAATATCTATATACAAAGGATGCGGAAACGTAAATAACTATGCTCCAACGCAGGCAACGTGCGGAACTAGAAACTCAAGACTAATTTCCGCTGGAACACCAACCAGCATGATGAGTGCGGTTGGTTGTGGTGGCAATCAATTTGATCCCGTGGAGCTGCGCTGGATCAAAGATAATGTGATATCTAAATATTCCTCTTGTTCAGGGACATCTCAGCCAACATCTTCAACAACGATTCCTCCCACTCCAACTACGGGAGGCAATACGTCCGGATCAGGGCCAACTCCACCGCCAAATTTAAAACTACCGGTGATAAAGGGCACTGTGTATGTTGATAATAATTCAAATTCTCAGCCAGACCCTGGAGAAGGGTTTCAGGGCGGTGTGGTTTCACTTTCCGGTCCATATAATGTTAGTACGTCAAGCGATGCAAACGGTAGCTTTATCTTTGAGCAAATTCCAACAGGAACATACACTATTTCAGCAAGGATTGGAATGGCAATTTTTGAACCAAGCAAAGAGTTTAACGTAAACAGCGGGTCAATTATTACTGCAGACTTTGGTGTTCCTCCTCAAACTTCTGGAGGAAATAATCCAAGCGGAGGGGGAAGCAAGATAGCTCCGACGGCTGTTCCCGGTGGTAGTGGTGGAGGAGGAAGCACTGGAACGACAAATCCATCAAACTTACTTACTCCAACTCCAAAAATCTACAAAATTGGAAAGTGCGAATTTGATTCCTCTTGTTTGTCAACGAATCAAAATTCCATTCAGGCTTGCAGTTTGAAATGTAATGCGAAATAATATATGAATACAGAGATGTTTGAAAAAATAAAAAGTAGGAAAGAAGTACTAATTACCGCAGTTATTGTTTTGTTTATTTTAGTAGGAGCTGCAATTTCCTTATTTTCTATGCAAAAAGATAAGGCTAAATCAAGCGAACAAAGTTCAGTAGATACAAAGATTCCCAGAGAAAAACAAAACACCGCAATAACCAAACCAGTAACAGAACTTAACATCCCCTATGGGGTGGTTTATGGAATTTGGTCTAATAACGGATCAGTAATTAGAGGAGTCGATCTTGGAAAAGATAAAAAGTATAATTTGGCTACTTTACCGACAACAATAAAAAAAGTTTCTGTAGTTTTACCCAACAGCCTGCTCTATATTGATCAAACCGATGAAAGAGATCATGGAAAACAAATTGCTTTAACAAATATTAATTCTAATCAAAAAACAGTGGTTTACCAAGCAGATGCGGGATTCGGAATAGACGATTATGTAATTTCTTCAAATAAAAAATATATTGCAGTTTGGGAAGTTAAATTTGCTCCTGGTTCATCCATATTAAGAGGTGGGCAATCAAGGATTTATTCGCTTGATATATCAGCGCCTAATAAAAAGAACTTAATTTATGATGAGACTCAAAGTGGAGAAATTCCAATTCGTTATCCCAAGGCAATTACCAGCACGGGAGAAATTTTTACGGATAAGTTTTTGCCAAACACGGATAGCGGTTGGGCTTATGGTATGAGTAGATCTGATTTCCTTGGTCAAAAAAAGGAAGATATTAAGCTAATGGAAAACGGAACATTTGGAACTCAGCCATTTCTTTCACCCGATGAGAAAACTTTTGTTTTTGCAGGTTATAGCGGTGTATATGGACCTGGGACTCAGCTAAAAAATGGATATAAACAAGCTGCCTTAACACCAAACACCTTAGAAATCTATGATCTTGAAAAAAACACAAGACGAATTGTTTTTGATTCTGGGAAAGAAAGTATCTACGCGGGAGTTGGTTGGGACAAACTTTCTGGCAAAATTATTTTTTCAGCTATTTCGAAAGATAAGGCAAGAGGTGGTTTGTTCTCACTTGATTTAAGTACAAATAGAGTGGATAAGATTTTGATAGACAAAACAAGCTTAGATAATGTTCTGCTTTCATATCTTCCTTTTGGGAGCATGCTGGTTTCTAGAAAGGAAAACAGTGGAGCATCTTTGGGAAATTTAGGAGAATCTTATGAGTCTTTGGACACTAAGTATTCAATAGTTGATAGTAGAGGATCATCATATTCCATTGAATCTTCGGATAGCTTTATGCAATTTATTGATATTCTTCCTTCATCGTTCCTTGCTAATAGATCCGAAGTCATGGGGGTCTCAACAAGTAAAGAAGAGGAGAAATTTAAGATTAAAAGTCTACAATTACAAACTTTTTATTTTAAAACAGAGCTTCCTCCCACAAGAGAGAGAAGTCAGACAACTCCCAGATGCCGTGATCTCATGGCTGCTCAATGTGAAGCATTAGGTAATAGTCCCGGCACCCAAGAGTACAGGGATTGTTATGAAGCGCAAAAACGAAATACGACAGTTCGAAGAAGAGAGGGCGTCTGTTATGATTCTCCACTATATCTTTATAGCGATAAAGATCTAAATGTAAATGTAAAAATCAATACTAAAGTTTATTCTCCGAAGCCAAATTATAACCCTAACGGCTATGATATTTTAGTAAGCGATAATAAATTATTAATTGGGGATCAGACCTTCAGTAAGATAGAATATGATTATGCGCCAGGAATAAAATATGTTGCTCCTCCGGAGTATGGAAAGATTTGTTCAAGAGCCAATCTTGATAAAACGCTTACATATTTCGCAAAAAATCTAAAGCTAAATGACCAAGAAACCAAGGATTTATTAGATTGGGGCGTAGGGAATGTAAAAAGTCCTTATGTTTTTGTTTCTTTCTACGATCAAAAAACTTCAGAAAAAATATTGCCATTATCTTTCTTGCCAAAACCAGACACTTATATAAATGTTGTTTTCTACTTGAAACCTTTGTCTAAAAATCCTAACACTTTTATTCCTGCTCCTATATTTAAAGATGTAAAAGAGAGGGTAGGCTTTACAGCTGTTGAGATAAGCGGTATCGTAGATAACTAACCTCTTTTTAAACTTTAAAATGAAATTTTATTTACTGCTTCCATTGGTCTTTCTAAAGTTTTGGTTTTTAGAAATGCCATTATCTGTTTTTTTGTTTTTTTCATCATTAAACAAAAGTATCTTAAAAGTTCTATCATTACCCCTTCTTGTCAGAACATATTTTAAGCCTTGGAAAAATGAATATAGAGAAGGATTAGTTGGTTTTTCCATAGGAATGGGAATATTTATAAAAACATTCGTGATACTGGCTGATTTAGTGCTTTTCTTATCTCTTTTAATCATTGAATTTGCAATAATTTTAGCGATTATATTTTTTCCACTAGCTGTGTTTCTAGTCTTATTTATATGAAAAATTACGCGTTTATTTATTATTTTTATAATCACTTCTTAACAAAATTAATAAGATTTTTATTACTAATAGTTCTTATTGCTATTTTCCTAAATTCTTTCTTAATAATTCCTCAAAATATAGGAAATTTTCGACTTCCTCTATTTATGCTCGGAATATTTGTGCTTTTTGAATTATTCTTTCGCTTTAAAATTTGCAGAATTAATCCATATATTAAAGTTAAAGACAACAAAAACGAATTACTTGAATCTTTTACACTTAAATCTTGGCAACTTTATTTTGAATCTTTTAATTTAGAAAGTTTAACCAAAGATAAGAGCGTCCGTTTTTTTCTTGAGAAATCTGAGATAGAGAAAAAAGAATTAAAAAATATTTTGATCCCGAAGGAGGAGATCGTAAAAAGTGCATTTAATTTTGCAGTTAGAATGCATGCGTCGTATGTCTTGCCTGTGGACATTTTTGCGGCGTATCTTACCCTAACAGAAGAAAAAACAAAACTTCTTTTTGCTAAAAAATTAAAAGAAGAAGACGTTTTAAATATTCTATATTGGTCCAGAAAAATTTTTGAAGATCAAGAGTTCACAAAAAGACCAATTGTTGATTTCTGGGGAGAAGGAATTGCTGAGAGCTGGGTATATGGGTGGACAATAGAAACAAAAAAATATGCACTTGATTTAACAAGTAGCTTACTAAGTAAACAAGTTAATATTTTTGACAGAACAGATGAATACCAGAGGTTAGTAGAAGCTTTGTCAATTAACAAAAGCGTTCTTTTGATTGGAGAACCGGGAGTCGGGAAAAAAGCATTAATTTCTAAGTTCCTAACGGAAAGTTTTTCAGAAAAATTAAAAGGGAATTTGTATCATCAAAGAACGTTTCAATTAATGATTGATGCTTTTTTGGCGGGTGCACAAAATCAGGGAGAACTTGAACAAAGACTTGGTCAAATAATCAACGAGCTTTCACATTCAGGAAACATAATCATATTTGTTCAGGATTTTGAAAACATACTGGGAGCCTCTTCTTTCCAAATAGATTTAAGCGGTGCACTTATTCCTTACATTGAAAAAGGAGTAATCCGTTTTATTGCAACAACAACAAACAGTGCATATAAAAAGTTTATTGAGTCAAGACACGAATTACTAAGTTCTTTTGAAGTAATAAACATTAAGGAACCGGATCATATAAATGGACTACTAATGCTTTTTATCAGTGCAATTCAAGTAGAAAAAGAACTTGGAATTTCTTTGAGCTACAGAGCCGTGCTTTCATCTCTGGAAAATGCCGATAAATATAATAAGTCAGAAATCTTGCCGGGATCTGCGATTTCGCTTTTAACAGATAGTGCTAATTCGGTAAGATTACGTGGTAAAAGAGATATTATTGAGCAGGATGTTTTGGATCAAATTTCAAAAAAAATAGATGTTCCTGTCGGAGAACCAACAAAAGAAGAGAAAAAGCTTTTATTAAATCTGGAAAATCAAATACATAAAAGAGTGATTGGTCAGGAAGAAGCAGTAAAGGCAGTATCTGAGGGGATGAGAAGATTAAGATCCGGATTAAGTAAAAAAAATAAACCAATCTCGTTTCTTTTTTTGGGACCAACAGGTGTTGGAAAAACTGAAACAGCAAAAGCGTTAGCTGAAAATTACTACGGAGCAGAGAATCGCATGCTTAGGTTGGACATGAGCGAGTATGCAACAGAGGAAGGCGCAAAAAGGCTTTTGGGATCCTTGCCTGGGGAAGAAGAGCAGCCGGGAGAATTAACAGATAAAATTTATGATAATCCCTATACGCTAGTTTTACTAGATGAATTTGAAAAAGCAGATCCTAAAATATTAAATCTTTTCCTTCAGGTTTTTGATGATGGAAGACTGACTGACAATAAAGGGAAAACAGTTTCATTTGCTAATTCCATCATTATTGCTACCTCCAATGCCGGGTCAGAATTTATTCGCGAGAATATTAAGAATGCGAGCACTTTAAAAGAGAGGCTTTTAGAAGAACTGCAAACAAAAGGACTTTTTAAACCTGAGCTCTTAAATAGGTTTGACGACGTGATTGTTTTTAAACCATTAGATAAGGAGCAGATAATAGAAGTAGTTAAGTTGTTGCTCGAAAAGGTAAAAAAGACAATGTTAGATAAAGACGTAGGTATTACATTTGGAAATGAGAGATAATAGAAGTAGTTAAGTTGTTGCTCGAAAAGGTAAAAAAGACAATGTTAGATAAAGACGTAGGTATTACATTTGGAAATGAGATAATTGAAAAAATCTCTAAGGAAGGATTTAATGATCAATTTGGAGCAAGACCAATTCAACGCTATATTCAGGATAAGATAGAAGATGTTTTAGCTCAGGCTTTGTTGGAGGAGAAAATTAAAAGAGGAGATAATATAAAACTTATAATACAAAACGACTCGATCGCAATATCTTCTTAGATCCTAATAATTTGACTTATTGTCGTATAATTAAAACATGAAAACTACGAAGGTTTTTTTTGTCTTGATTCTCTTTTTATTTTTAACAATATTGCTTCAAAATAGTAGATATCAGAACAAAAAAGAAACAAAAAAAACAACACTTCCTTCTACTGAAGTTAAAACAAAGGTAACCCAAACACCCAGTCCTACAGAAGAATCAGGGAAAGTTCCCACATTGGTACCTACTGCATTGCCTGAAGCTAACTCCTATGTTTATCCAAACTCATTTAATTATTCCAAAAAAGGAGAGAGAATCTCTTTTCAGACTAATGATGATCCTCAAACAGTTACAGATTGGTATAAGAGTAAAATTGACAATTTAGGTCTTTCAACACAATCTTTTGTTCAAACAAGTTCAAACGACAATGTGTTAAACAAATTGGTAGCAGCAAGCGGTGATAAGGAAATCCGAGTGGAAATTTCTAAAAACAGTAGAGAAGAAATAACAGAAATAAAACTAGTTCTGCGAAATCTTTGATTAAGTTTTCATCTTCCAGATAAATAAAAACCACCTTAAATTCTTTAGAAGGCAGGTTCTTAAGAATTATGTAAGGTGGCATATCATTATAAACAATTCAGTGAGAGGTATGTCAAGTTTTAGATTTGAAAGTTGACTTTTTTTAAAAAATAGTTTATATTATTTTGACTCCTGCCGAACTGTCCCCAAATATGGCAAACAAAAACTCCAAAAACATATTTTTATTAAGATTAAATATGAAAAATTATCTTAGATTTACAATTGGATTAGTTGTTTTAACATTTCTTTTATTAGGTTTTAGAAATCAAGTTTTTTCTGCGAGCATTGAAACAGGAGATTCTAACAGCTCTTCAACTATTATAAATAAAGTAAATGAGACCGAAATCGATTGCGATTGCACTCCAACACCAACAGAGACTTCCAGCAACCCTACGCCAACCCCAACAGAAAAACCAGGCAATCCTACTCCAACTCCTACTAATACTCCCAGTAATCCAACACCAACCCCAACAAATGCTCCAGGCAATTCAACAACACCAGGTGAGAGTTCAGGAGGAGTGGGTGGCGCTGGTTCTGGTGCCGGATCATCGCAAGGAGAAGTTTTAGGAGCTACAACAGGACAGGTTTTAGGGCTTTCTACAACTAGCGGAGAAAATGTTTTAGCACAACTGACTCAACTTTTTGGAGCATTCATAGCCGGAGTTACTGGGCTTACATTCTTTAAAAAGAATGACTAAGAAAAAAACAAAATTAAAAGTTAAATCCCCGAAGCCGCAGCTAAGAGATAAAGTAATCGGATACTCTTTCGTTTTTCTAAGCCTTTTAATTATTTTACTTCCAGCATTTTTAAAAGATTATAAAAAAACAAACCCAATAAGAGTTAGTCCATATTTTAAGGAACAAAATGTTAAAGGATTAGTTCCGAATAGAATTATGATACCAAGCGTAAAAATTGATTTACCTGTTCAACAAGCAAAAATTGAGAATGGATATTGGCAAGTTTTTGAGAACACAGCTTCTTATGGGTTGGGAAGTGCTGCTCTTGGAGAAAAAGGAAACATGGTAATTTTTGCACACGCAAGAGACGGACTCTTCTATAACTTAAAAAACGTTAAGGAAAATGATTTAGTTTTTGTTTACAATAAAAACAAAAAATATACATATAAAGTTAAATACATAAAATCAGTTTATCCTTATCAAACTGAAGTAATTGCTCCGACGAAAAATGAAACCCTAACTCTCTATACATGTACAGGATTTTATGACGATAAAAGGCTAATTGTTGTGTCGGAGCCTTAGATTTTAGAAGATTTGACTTTTTTTAAAAAATAGTTTATATTATTTTGACCCCTGCCGAACTGTCCCCGACCATGGCGAGCAAATACTCAACCAAAAATATATCTAAGCCTCTTGTAGAGGAGTTAATACAATCAATACAAAGCATTAGGGGTTGGGGAAGCATAGAGGTATTTATTCAAAATTATACAGTAACTCAAATAACAGAAAAAAATATTAAAAAATCACCTAACAATTTAAAAATAAACAACCCCTTGACAGATTAATTGTAAAATTATAAAAATAAAAAACTAAAAGTCGCTGGCCGTAAACGGAGGCACCCTAGATCGGGTGCCCTTTTTGTTTATGAAACGCTTAATAGTAATAAAGATTATCTGTTCGGAAAACCGCTCGTTTATAAAAAACGGAGAGCGGTTTTTTTGATTTTAAATCCCTGAAAGGGGAAAAGAATTATGAAAGGAGGTGAAAATAAAATGTTTAAAAAATTAGCAATTGCAGGAGCAAGCTCAGCTTTACTCCTCGCAACAGTAGTTCCAGTTTTTGCTCGTGGTGACGAACATCACGGACATGATGATGGTAGTTCTGTTAGAGTTGAAAACAGAGCAGATGTCAGAAACACATCCGTAGCAATTTCGAACACTGGTCTAAATAAGATCGGGGGACACGAAGTTGAGGAAGACGGTGCAAGAATAAGAACAGGAGCAGCAACCTCATACGCAACAGTATATAACAACGTTAATAAAACAAAAGTTGATTTATGTGGATGCGAAGATGAGTCTTCTGTAAGAGTTGAAAACAATGCAGATGTCAGAAACACATCTGTAGCAATTTCGAACACTGGTCTAAATAAGATCGGGGGACACGAAGTTGAAGGTGGAAGAATCAGAACAGGCGGAGCCTATGCAGATTCTTTAGTTGACAATGTAGTTAACACTACAGTAGTCGGAGGAGGTTCAAACTAATCTTCTCTTTTAATTATCTCGGGAAGGGGCTCAAAACCCCTTCCCGGGAGATACAAAATTATGTATAAAAAAATAACTAAATTAATAATAATTCTGCTCATATCTACTAGGATTTTTGTTCCTGTTATGGCATATGCCCAAGTAGCTGAGCCGACTGATATTCCAGTTGAAAGTATCAGTTCGACTCCTGCTCCAACAGATACTCCGACACCAACTCCTGATCTCACACAATCATTATCCACAGAGCAATCTGTTACACCTACTCCAACACCTGACGTGCCGACTCCAACACCTGACGCATCTACTTTAACATCTGATCAAACAACAGTTTTATCAGAAATTCAATCTACTCCTACACCTACGCCAACGCCTTCAATAGATAATTCGGCAAGCGTTACCAATAACCAGGATACAACAGCTATCACCGGAGAAAATGAGATAAATTCAACTCCACCTACTAGCGAAACTAATAATAGCTCCAGTAATACTGCGCCTTTGTCAACTGAGCAAACATCAACTGCAACCATCAGTGCAGGAGACAGCATTTCTGTTTCAACTGGAGAGAACAACATTAACTCAACATCTGTTAATAGCAAAATTGTTTATCAAACCATAAACATTTTTGCCGATCAAAGCGGAAACATAGATTTATCAACCCCGGCAAATGTGGTTAACTCAATAATTAATAATGACAAAAGAACAGATCCAGTTATAAACGTTACAATCATAAATAATGAGAGTTACGCTTATCTTGCCAATGACATTGTTTCTTTTGCCGATACCGGTAATAACTCTATTTCAGGAGCAGAGAACGCTTATATTAATACAGGAAATGCATATTCAGCAGTTTCTCTTTTAAATAAATTAAATCTAACCGTAATTAATTCTGAGCTTCACTTAATAACAATCAATGTTTTTGGAAAACTTTCCGGAAACATAGTTTTACCTGATCAAGTAGTTAGTCAACCTACATGCTCTAATTGTAGCTATCAAGAAGTAGCTATAGGAAATACAGCAAACGTCGAAAACAATGTCACTTCAACTGCCATAACTGGACAAAATAAGATTGAAGGAACCGGGCTCACAGCAATTGATACGGGAGAGGCTCTAGCTGTGTCTAATGTCTTAAACCTTGTTAACGCTAATTATATCGGGGTAAATATCACTAATTTAAAAATAACTAATTTTGGAAATTGGCAAGGAACTTTCTTGGGCTGGGGAGATCTTCTGGCACAAGTAACCTCAAATGGAATTGAGATTAATAGTCTTTCGCCAAACACCGGATGCGTTGCTTGCGGAAACGGTACAGTTAATATCACTAACTATGCAGAAATTCTAAACAATATTATAAGTAGTGCAAATACAGGTGGAAACAGTATGGTTGCAAACAATGGATCCATAAAAACAGGAAACGCTATTTCTCAAGTCTCTCTATTTAACTTAATAAACAGCAATATAATTAATTCCAACGCATACTTTACCTTTATAAACATTTTTGGAGAATGGATAGGAAGTATCGGAGATAAAAAAAGCTTTATGCCAAAAGATTCAACAAAACCCAAGGATGATTCTATTGCAGAAGTATTACCTGCAGTTGAGAGTAAGCAAAATGAAGAAACCAGCTCCAAAAGAGAAAATGGTGGGTTACTAGAAGTATCAATCACCAATAATGTCGGAGAATATGTTTTACCGGGAGATACAGTAACGTTTTTCATAAAAGTAAAAAATCCAGGCAAGGGTAAAGTTTACGATGGAGTGCTTCAATTAATGCTATTGAGAAATGAAAAAAATGTTGGAACAATTAACATTGATCTTCCCGAAATAGAGGCAGGTAAAACAGTTAAAATCAGTACGGGAATGGTTCTTTCCAAGCGAACTCCGGGTGGTGAATACATTGGACAAGCACAGGTAACGGGTGTAACAGGAGAAGAAAACACATTACTATCGGCAAGCGCTGATTCATATTTCAAAGTTTATAGCACTGAAATCTTAAGCGGAGCATCTACTTATAATAATCAACAGAAGGCTGAGAAGAAGAAAGAGGTCTTAGGAGTTAAAGCAAGAGATAACATTAGCAAGCAGGATCAAAGCTTACTACTTGGTTTGCTCTTTGTTATCTTAAGTACCAATTTCGGAATCAACATCATTAGAAAGAGAGATCTGATGGCACATGTGTTTGCCAAAAATATTTCCATAAAGTCCAGGATTCACCTTCTGAGCACCATACTTCTCTAGAATTCTTGACTGACCTCACATTTTTTGTTAAAATGACTCTACGTAAAACGGTGGGAAGAGTAACCCACCTTTTTTAAAGGATTAAATATGCCAGCAATACAAAGAAGCGAATTTTCATTAGCACTAAATCAAGTATCAACCGAAAGGGGAATCGACCCCACAATTGTTCTCGATACCGTTAAGAATGCCATTTTGGCAGCTTACAGAAAAGATCACCCTGGAGTAGAGACAGATGAATATTCAGTTACTCTAGATAGTAATACGGGAGAAGCTAGGGTTTTTTTAAATAAGGAAGATGTAACCCCTCCCGGTTTTGGAAGAATCGCCGCTCAAACTGCGAAACAAGTAATACTACAAAAAATCAGAGAGAAAGAGAAAGAGGCAATAATTACGGATTATAAGCTAAGAATAGGAACTATCGTTAATGGAATGGTTTTGAGGTTTGCGGGTCCAAATATAATTGTAGATATTGGAAAAGCAGAAGGAATTATGCCACCTCAAGAGCAAATTCAGAATGAAAAATATCATTTAAATCAAAGAATTACAGTTTATTTAGCAGAAATAAAAGAAGGTCCCAAAGGAGAAGAGGTCATTGTTTCCAGATCAAGTAAAGGGCTTTTAGAAGGTCTTTTTAAGCGTGAAGTTCCGGAAGTTGCCCAGGGATCTGTAGAAATTAAAGAAATCGTCAGAGAGGCTGGAGCTAGAAGTAAAGTAGCAGTTTATTCCAGTCAGTCAGGAATTGATCCTGTTGGAAGTTGTGTTGGGCAAAAAGGTGTAAGAGTCCAGGCAATAATTCAAGAATTTAATGGTATGGAAAAAATTGATATTATTCAATGGCAGGATAACCCCAAAAATTACATCACTCAGGCACTTTCTCCTGCAAAAAATCTAAAAGTCGAGATCAACGAAAAAGAAAAACTGGCAAGAGTCTCCGTTCCCGCTGAAGAGCTCTCCTTAGCAATCGGTAAAGAGGGGCAGAATGTTAGACTCGCCTCAAAGCTTACCGGATATAGGATTGAAATAGAGGGAAAACTTTCTCCAACTGAGGCTTCTGAGGAAATTTTAGAGGAAAACGCAAAAGAGCAATTAGATATCAAACCGGAGGCAAAGCCTAAAAAAGAGGTTGAGGAAAAATCCCAAAGCTAATATGTTTTGCTCTCTTAATTTTAAATCAATATGGATAAGAAAAATGAAACACAGAATACCCATTCAGAAGTATTTCCTCCTGTCGTAGCTGTTTTAGGTCACGTTGATCACGGTAAAACAACTCTTTTAGATGCAATTCGCAGAACTAATGTTGCTGAGAGGGAGCACGGAGGGATTACTCAAAAAATCGGAGCATCCTCAATTTTCGTTGATCACGAAGGCAAGAAAAGAAAGATTACATTTATTGATACCCCTGGACACGAAGCTTTTTCTAAAATGCGTGGACGAGGAGTTCAGGCTGCAGACATAGTTCTTTTAATTGTTTCTTCAAGTGATGGCGTGATGCCTCAAACAAGAGAAAGCATAAATCTTATTAAAGCATCAAAACTCCCTTTTATAGTTGTTCTTACTAAAGCAGATTTGCCCGACAAGAATCCGGAAAAAGTAAAACAACAGCTTTTAAAAGAAGGGTTAACTTTGGAAGGTTTTGGCGGAGATACTCCTGTAATTGAAATTTCTGCAAAAACAAACCTTAATATTAAAGAACTCTTAGATCTAATTCTTCTTGTCTATGACGTGAAAGAACACAGTAAAGCATCTATTAAATCACCTTTTGCTGCCGTGGTAATTGAATCCAGACTTGATCCCAAAGCAGGGCCACGTGCAACGATTGTTATAAAAAACGGTACAGTTAAAGTGAGAGAAGAACTTGACTCAGATGGCATAAAAGCAAAGGTTAGAAACCTTATTAATGATAAAGGTGAACAATTAAAAGAAGCAGCAGTTGGCGAAGCAGTTGAGGTTTTAGGATTTGAAGCTGTTCCAAGCGTAGGCGGAATAGTAACTCATAAAGGAGAAGATTATAAAGAGCCAGTTAAAGAGGAAAAAGTTGGACAAAAGTTCGGACGTGCGGAGGAGGATGATGGTTTTCCATCGTTTATCTTATGCACTGATTCACAAGGATCACTTGAGGCTATTTTAGAAGCCCTTCCTGAAGGATTAAAAATTGCAATGCAAAAAACAGGAGATATTGAAACATCAGACGTTTTATTCGCAAAATCGATAGGGGCAGTAGTCTTAGGCTTTAATGTTAAGATAAAGCCGGACATCGCAAAACTTGCACTAAACGAAAAAGTTTTACTTAGAAACTACACTTTAATTTACGAAATGTTAGACGAGATAAATGATTTACTAGAGGGTAAAAGATTAGCAATGCAAGAGCAGGTTTTCGGTAAAGCAAAAATAATGGCTCGTTTTCCCTTTGAAAAAACCGAAGTCCTTGGTTTAAGTGTATTAGAAGGAAGGGTTGCAAAAGGAGATAAGGTGCGTGTTTCAAGAGGAGAAGAGATTATTGGGGAAAGCAATATTGTTTCTGTTAGACAAGGTAAAGATCAAACTTCAAAAGTCGAGAAAGGACAAGAGTGCGGTGTTATAGTTTCCCCAATTCTTGACTTTACTATAGGAGATATGCTAATATGCCATAGCTAAATTAGCTATGGATGAAATCATGCTTAGACAGCTTCAGGATATTTTAACAAGAGAATTCAATATCGGCATTATTACCGGTAAAAATCCCTCTGTGGACGACATGGGCGCAGCTCTTGCTTTATTTCTTTCCTTGAGTGCTTCAGGAAAAAATGTTTCCATAGTTTCTCCAACAGATCCAATAGTGGAGCTATCAAGCCTTATTGGAATAAATAAAGTTAAAAATCGTTTCGCCGGTATCAGCGGAGATTTAGTTGTTTCTTTTCCTTATAAAGAAGGAGAAATAGACAAAGTTTCCTATACCCTGGAAGATGGATTTTTAAACATTGTGGTTAAAGAAGGCGAGTTGGGTTTAAGTTTTAATCAAAAAGATATTCGATATTCAAGATCAGCAGGAATTCCAAAAGTTGTTATTGTCGTTGGTTCTCCGAGATTGTCTGACTTAACAGATATTCTTGATCCGGCGCAAATGAAAGACATAACTGTTGTAAATATTGATAACAGCAGTGATAATCAGGGATACGGAGATATTGTTTTAGTTTCTCAAAAATTATCATCTGTTTCGGAAGCAATTGCAAATATAATTCAAAATCTTGGACTTACTTTAGATAAAGACATAGCACAAAATCTTTTATCAGGAATTTCTTCAGCTACTGAAAACTTTCAAAATCAAAACACATCACCTCTTGCTTTCGAGATGACAGCAGCATTAATAAAGCAAGGTGCCGTTAGATCAATTGGAAGAAGACAGCCTCAGGATGTAAAAACACCCTTTGATTTTGGAGTACCGCTTAAACCGCAAACACAACCAGTAATTGAGCAAAAAGAAGCTCAAAGGGAAAGCAATCAAGAGACAAAAGAAGATCCTTTTGTAAGACTTCAAAAAAAACTGGATGAAATGAAAGCAAAACAAAAACAAGAGGTTTCTGAAGAAACAAAAAAGGAAAGTAAACAAGAAAATGCTCCTTCTATGTCGGAAGGTGCTCCTGATGATTGGTTAACCCCAAAAATCTACAAAGGCTCTACAAACTTTTAATTATTGATAAAGGAAGAAAGAATTGATATAATAGTAAAACTGAATTTAAATTTTTAACTTTTTAAACTTTTAATTTAATAAATTAGGTATGCCACTTAGTCCTACACAGAAACAAGACATAATTAAAGAATATCAAACAGCCCAGGGAGACACAGGAAGTCCTGAGGTGCAAATTGCACTTTTGACAACCAGGATCACCAAGCTAACAGATCACTTAAAAGCACATATTCATGATAATCACAGTAGACGTGGATTATTATCGATGATTGCAAAAAGGAGAAGACTGATTAATTTCTTATCTAAAGTAGATAAGACTCGAGCCTCTGGTATCGAAAAAAAGGTCGGACTAAAAAGTTAATAAATGAAAATTGCCTCAATGGAATTAGAATTAGCAGGTAAAAAGATTACCCTTCAAACTGGTGAATTAGCACCACAAGCAACATCTTCTGTTTTAGCCAGAATGGGAGACACAATGGTTTTAGTAACTGTTGTAGAAGGAAACCTCAGAGAAGATATTGATTATTTTCCACTTACCGTAGAATATGTTGAGAGACTTTATGCAGGAGGAAGAATTAAAGGAAGCAGATGGGTTAAAAGAGAAGGTAGACCGTCTGACGATGCAATTCTTACAGCCAGATTAATTGACCGCTCTATCAGGCCTCTGTTTCCTAAAGAATTTAAAAAAGAAGTTCAAATTATTGCAACTGTTCTCTCCGTAGACGGAGAAAATGATCCAGATGTCCTCTCTATTATTGCTGTTTCTGCGGCTTTAACAATTTCTAGAATTCCATGGAACGGACCTGTTTCTGCGGTTAGAGTTGGTTATGTTAAAGAAAACGGAAACGGCAATGCCGAATTTGTAATAAATACCGGTGCAGTTGAGGGAGAATTCTCGGAGTTGGATTTAGTTGTCACACAAAACAAAGAAAAAACTCTCATGCTCGAAGCAGGAGCTCTTCAGGTTCCCAATGAAGTAATGGTGGAAGCTATTAAAAAAGCTCAAATTGAAAATACAAAAGTAATAGAATTCATTGAAAAATTAGCAAAAGAAGTTGGCGACAAAAAAGAAGAAGTAAATCCTGACACAAAATTAACTGAAGCAATAAAAATAGTAGAAAAATCTTACAAAGCAGACGTTGTAACTCTTCTTAAAGACAGAATGGAAAAAGAATCCGGTGATTCTTCAGATCTGATCGAGAAAATCATTACAGAACAAAAACTGGCGGATGCAGAATTTGATTTGGATAAAAAAACAATTGCAAAAGCAATCGATTATGTTCTCTTTAAAAACATTAGAGAGAGTATTGTTAAAAAAGGTGTTAGACCTGATGGGAGAAAGCTGGATCAGGTAAGAGAGATAACTTCAAGAGTTTCAGTTCTTCCTAGGACTCATGGATCGGCAATTTTTCAACGGGAAAATACTCAAGCATTGTCTGTTGTAACACTTGGTTCTCCTCGCATGGAGCAGCTAATTGAATCAGCAGAAGGAGAAGAGATTAAAAGATATATTCATCATTATTC
>JAMCTK010000070.1 GCA_023381035.1 Patescibacteria group bacterium | reverse complement strand
TTTTAACTTAAGTTTTAAGTGCTTTCCGTCATTTCCCACCAATCTTGTATTCTCAATAATTAAATTTTTTGTAAGAAAAGTGGGTTCGGGATTTGCCATTCCAAAAGGAGCGAGTTTTTGAATTTTTAAGGACTGCTTCGGATCTTTTGGAGGATGTTGGCGGACACCCGATGGCTGCCGGTTTTACTGTAGAAACAAAAAAACTTGAACTTTTAGAACAAAAACTTTTTGAAAATGCAAAAAAACTTTTAAAAAAAGAACATCTCGAAAGACTTTTAAGAATTGATACAGAGCTTCCTCCGGATTTAATAAATTATGATACTTATCAGAAAATTCAAAAACTCGCTCCTTTTGGAATGGCAAATCCCGAACCCACTTTTCTTACAAAAAATTTAATTATTGAGAATACAAGATTGGTGGGAAATGACGGAAAGCACTTAAAACTTAAGTTAAAAGATAGTGTAACAGGATTTTTATTTGATGCTATTGCATTTGGAATAGGTGATAGTCACGGTTTGAAAATAGGGAATATGGTATCTGTAGTATATTCTTTGGATGAAAATGAGTGGCTTGCCCGCCGAAGCCTTGGCGAAGGTGGGAACGGAAATAAAAACTTGCAGTTAAAGATTAAAGATTTAAGAAAGAATTAGCTCCTTCTTTCAAATGAAATAATGTCTTGAGTAACCGGTATTTGTTGTCTATTTGGATGACTAATTAGGTCTTTAAAATTTCCAACTACATTTCTTATAATCCCAGTATTTGTGGCAGATCTTTCAGGCTGTCCAATTTGTGCAGGTGTTAGCTGATGGCCTTGTGTGTCAGTTTTAGCAGGAATGCGGGGACAAAAATTTTCTGCTATTGCAACGGCTTTTTGCGCATCTTCTTTGGGGACACCAAATCTTTTTAACATAACGTAATAATTATGTTTATCGCCGGGAGTTAATTCTGACACGGGTTCAACGCGATGTTCAACTGCGCTTTCGGAATGAACACTATCATAACTATGTTTGTCGCAAAAAGGATTTACCTTTCTTTTAGGCTTGTCTAAATATTGTATATTAATTTCTTGATTCATATTTTTTGCTCAAAAAAAACTTCCTTTTTAAACTAGGGAGGCTTTTTTAGCCTCCTAGTTAGGAAGCTTAATTACAAATATATAATTCCATAGTATATATACTATAAGATACCCTAAATATATCACTATCAAAACAGCTTGTCAAGAGGGCAAATCTTTTGTATTATGTATGAAGCTATATGAACGGAAAAACAAGCAGAATTTATTCGTCCGAGGCTTTTAATTTTGTGGGAAAAACAATAAAAATTAAAGGCTTTGTTAGGATCAGGCGTGACCACGGCAAGCTCATTTTTCTGGACTTAAGAGATAAAGACGGAATAATCCAGGTTGTGGTTAATCCTAAGGTTTCCGAGAAAGCTTACAAAAAAGCGCAAGAATTAAGGCCGGAATACGCAATAGAAGTAGTTGGGGGGGTAAATAAGAGGCCAGGAGGCACTGTAAATAAGAATTTAGGACCCTCCGGAGAAGTAGAAGTTGAGGCTGAGGAGATTAAGGTTCTTTCTAATGCTGAAGTTCTACCTTTTGATATGGGTTCGGATGAACTTAATTTAGAACTTCCAACACTTTTAGACTTTCGAAGCTTGACGCTAAGACACCGTAAAATAGCTTCGATTTTTAAGGTTCAGGAGGCTGTTTGTGGGGCTTTTAGGGAGGGAGCCGTAAAACTTGGCTGCACTGAGATTTTTGTGCCGACAATTTCTACTTCTGCTACCGAAGGCGGGGCAGAAGTGTTTAAGGTCAATTATTACGATTACGACGCTTATCTTACGCAAAGCCCCCAACTTTATAAGCAGATTATGGTGGGTGTGTTTGAAAGAGTTTATACGATTTCCCACGCTTAACAGGGCTGAGCCGTCTGTTACTACAAGGCATTTGGCAGAATCTACCCAGCTTGATGTTGAAATAGGCTTTATCGAGAGTTTTGAAGAGCTTTTGGATGCTTTGGAATTTATGGGGATATTCATAGTGTCGGAAGTTTCAAAAAAATGCGAAAAAATATTGTCCTCTTTTAAGGTAGAAAAACCATTAATTCCCACAAGTATTCCAAGACTTACTTTAAATGAGGCTCAGGATATTATATTTAAATTCAGTAAAGGAGAAAGGGACCCGAGAAACGAGCAGGATTTAAATTCAACCGACGAAAAAATAATCTGTGAGTGGGCAAAAAGCGCAAAAAATTCTGATTTTGTAACAATTACGCATTTTCCGACAAAAAAAAGAGCGTTTTACTCTCTTCCCGATCCCAAAAACCCTAAAGTCAGTCTTTCTTACGACCTTCTCTTCAAAGGTATGGAGATTTTATCAGGAAGCCAGCGTGTAAATGACTTAAGTCAGCTTCTTTCAGTAATGAAAGAAAGAAAACTTAGTCCCGATAGTTTTTCCATGTACCTTCAGGCGTTTAAATACGGAATTCCTCCGGAAGGAGGATTTTCATTCGGACTTGAAAGACTGACAATGAAAATACTGGAACTTCAAAATATCAGAGAAGCTTCGCTTTTCCCAAGAGATATGGAGAGAGTAGATGAAAGACTTTCCGGTTCTAAATAAAATACCTCAAAAAGTTTATTTAGTGTTTTTACCAGGCGCTTTATTCTTTGTGTTTTTAACTCTGCTTTTTCTAAACTTTATATTAAAAATTTGGATAGCCTCAAATAACATTCTAACAGTTCCGTTTTCTGCTTCAACACAGGCAAAATTCCCCATAATAAAAACACAGTATGTACCTGTTATTTCTGCAAAAGGAGCAATAATTATGGATGCCGATTCAAAAGTTGTTTTGTACTCAAAAAATCCGGATCTCAGGTTTTCAACAGCTTCTACGACTAAAATAATGACAGCTTTAACAGCTTTGGATCATTTTAAATTAACAGATATATTAACAGTAAAACAGGCGACAAATGAGGGTTCTGTCCTTGGCCTTAAAGAAGGCGAGCAATTAACATTTGAAAACTTGCTTTATGCAATGCTTCTTCCGTCGGCAAATGACGCGGCACTGGCAATTTCCCAAAACTACCCCGAAGGTGAACAGACTTTTATTGTTAAAATGAATGATAAGGCAAAAGATTTTAAATTATATAACACCCATTATTCCGATACTGCCGGGCTTTTAGACAGCGGAGATTATACGACACCTTTTGATTTGGCAAGACTTGCTTCATTTGCAATAAAAAACAATGCAATTAAAGAAATTGTCGCAACAAAAGAAAAAATAATTTATGATTTAAGCGGTAAAGCTTACGATGTTTCAAATCTTAATAGGCTTTTGGGAGTAAATGGCGTTACGGGAATAAAAACAGGGTTCACGGAGGAAGCGGGGCAGGTTTTGGTAACCTCAAAGACGGAAAAAGGTAAAACTATTATTATTGTTGTTATGGGAAGCGAAGATAGGTTTTCCGATACGGCAAAATTGATTGATTTGGTTTCCAATAACCTTACTTATTTATCCATTCATCCGTAACTGCCGGAACATAAGCAAAAAACCCGTTGCTTCCCTCAAAAACGATTACAGGCATTAAAAAATCTTGTGCTTGAGAACCAATATAATAAACAAGAAAAACATTATTTATAGATATATTCGTATTCTTACCAAAATAAGATGCAATATATGCATTTCCTTTTTTCAATTCTTCAAAAGCCTGATTTGCTGTTTTTATGGGATATGTAGAATATTGATCTAAAATAGATTGATGTATAAAATTTGCTCCGACAATTTGCGATTGCGGAGGCCCTCCGGCTATTAAAATACTAATATTTGAAGAATTGGGTTTTTCATAAAAAACAGGCAGTTTGTTAATATCTTTTTGGTAATAATTTACTTCTATGATTTGAGAATTTGATAGGCTGGTTGATGTAACCAGAGAACCATTTTGAATAGAGAAAAGATTGGTTTTGGTTTTGGATAAGTCAATATCGTCGGGCATCATTTGCATATTGTTTAGCATGTTTGTAGCATAATCAATTGCTTTAGGAATCGAAGGAAGATTCCTGCCTTTTAAAATATCACTGTCCGACATATAAGGTGATGTTATCGTAAAATTGCCATTTACAATATTTACTCTTATTCTTTTTTCAACACCCACTCTGTCGGGATAGCTTTTCCATTCAAATATTCTATCGGAAATCGCCGTATATCCGCTTTGAAATCCGGTGTGCATAACTTTTTCCTGAAATTTATTTACTGTAAGAAGATCCGGTACAAATGGCTGCATTTTGTAAATTCTTGTTTGGTCGGAAAGATTTGGAAGATTCCCGGTTAGCGTATCTATTGAATAAGTAAAATTTTCATTTACCGCATTTTCGGGAAAACTCTGTGGTTGCAGTTTTCCAAAAGCAACCGTTGGCTTAGAAATAGTCGGGAAAA
>JAMCTK010000069.1 GCA_023381035.1 Patescibacteria group bacterium | reverse complement strand
ATATATTTACTACTCGACGTCTTAACTTGAATGGTGACGTTTACATAGGTATATTTATCAGCATTCCCAGTTGATGCTACTTTGTATCCAAGACCTGTTAATAAAGTCGAGGCTTTTCCGGCTGCTCCGACTACTCCGCTTCCATTCTCAATCGCAACTGTTAATTTTGCTCTATCAAGTCCTGTTACTTTGTCTATTGAGCTTGAGGAAGCTTTAGTTGGGGTTGGGGTTATTTTTCCGGGCTTAAGAGTTGGGGATGGAGTTGCCGTCAAAGTTGGCTCGACTGTTTGAGTGGTAGTTGTCGATGAAACTGAGCCAGATACGGTTTTTTCCGGTTTAGAAGATAAATATTTGGAAATTCCAAAAAGAAGCAAAACTACCAGAACTATTCCGGCAATTAAAATTGCAACTCTTGAAGATAAACGTTTTTCAGGCTTGTTATATGAAAAAGACGGATCAATAAAGGGATTATCAGCCATAATTTTCTGTAGTATACCACAGAGTCTCTATTTTTCAAGTACGTTTGACTTTGCTATAATGAAAATGTCCCATGAAGAAAAAAATCTCCATTCTTTTTTTATCTTTATTCTTCTTTTTATTCCTAAATGTTCCTCGTAGCTCCTCAGACGAACTTGCAGATATAAGCAAACAAATAAATGATTTAACTGGCGCTTTAAATGAATCGATTAAAGCAACCAAACCTCTTGAGTCACAACTAATAGGTCTTCAGAACCAGATTGCAGGAATTAAAAATCGGGTAGCTGCAATAGATCAAGATATTGTTGTCAAAAAAAAGAGCATCGATGACGGCTACAAAAATCTTGCCAAGCAACAAACTATTTTAAACAAGACAATTGCCGATTATTACATTAAAAGCTATTACTTTTCTCCAATTCTAATTTTTCTTTCCTCAGGAAACGCTTCCGATCTAACCAGGCTACTTGCCTATCAAAGAGTTGTAACAAATAATGATAAGGTAAAAATTACAAACATTGCATTGGCAATTCAAGATCTGGAAAATCGCAAAGCGAGCCTTGAACAGGAACAACAAAAATTGACAGTTATTAAGTCCGATCTAGATGTTCAATCTGCAAAACTTGATAAAATCGTTGCCGGAGCAAAGGACTACCAGTCAAAGCTCTCCGGACAAATAGCACAACTGACAGCACAGCAGCAGCAAATTATTGCTCAAAAGCTGGGCAGTTTAAACTTGCCCAAGTCAGCATATACAACTTCAGGGGGATGTTCTTCAGATTTAAAAAATGGCAAAAGTGCCGGTTTTTCCGGAGGCTTTGGTTTTTTTAGCTATGGAGTGCCTCATAGAGTAGGCATGAGTCAATACGGAGCAAAAGGAAGAGCAGAGGCAGGTCAGTCTTTTGGTGACATTCTTACCTTTTATTTTCCTAATACACAGCTGACAACCGTCTCTACTTCAACAAATATTCATGTAACTGGTACAAACGAATACGGTCAATCATTTGACGATAATTGGAATATTGAGGAATATGTTCAACATATTTATGAAATTCCGACAGGCTGGCATTCCAACGCCTTAAAGGCTCAAGCGATAGCTGCTAGATCTTACGCCCTTGCTACTACTAATAACGGAGCAAATTCCATATGTCCCTCCCAATCGTGCCAAGTTGTTAAAAGAGAATTAAATTCAGATGCTTGGAAACAAGCGGTCAATGATACCTCAGGACAGATACTAACCAATGACGGAAAACCAATCAAGGCATGGTTTTCCTCAACGGCTGGCGGGTACACTTTTGGCTCAGGTGATATCTGGGGAAGTGGAACTTCATATACAAGGAATTCGCTTGATGCAACTGGATCTGTTGGCAGTTTTTCAGATCTCCAAAACAACGCCTACGATAAAGAATCTCCTTGGTTTTACTGCGATTGGGGCTCAAGAAGCCAGTATAATGGAACTGCGTGGCTAAAAGCAGAAGAAGTAGCAGACATTGTTAATGTTATACTCTTAGTTAGAAAAAACGCTACCAATGCTTGCTTTGTTTATCAAACAGATAAACCAGCTCCAGCTCCAGATCCGAATAAAGGCTGCTCAAAGACTGACAATTGGAGTTCAGATAAAGTTAAACAAGAATTAGGATCTGGAAGCTTTAACTCCATTAGCTCAGTTTCTGTCTCTGCAGATTTTGGTTCTGGACGAAGCACGAACGTAACTGTTAACGGAGATGCGGGAAGCCAAACTTTTTCAGGAGATGAATTTAAAAATTATTTTAATGTAAGAGCTCCTTCTAATATTAATATTGTTGGACCGTTGTATAATGTGGAAAGAAATTAGAAACACCTGCCCGATTACTTACTGAATTATGACTGATTTATTTGTTGCTCCCGATATAAAAAAAGAAGAAGTCAAGAATACTACTGCAAAGATAAAGCCACCAGAAGCAACATTGGGAAAAAATGTTGGTCTTTTTAGTTCTTTTCGAATAAGACCAGAAAACGTAAGCTTTAGTCAACAAGATGATGATGAAACTATTTATCTTTTTCTTAGACGTCATTTTATAACTAATCTTGTCTGGGTAATTTTTAGTATTATTTTAGGATTAATTCCTGTTGTTATCTCCTTAACTGTCAGAAGTAATTTTTTGCCTTTTCCTGTTCCGCCAGGCTACTTAGTGGTTCTCGTCTCATTTTATTATCTTATTGTTTTTGCTTACATTTTTATAAATTTTTTAAACTGGTTTTACAATATTTCCCTAGTTACAGATAAAAGAGTACTAGATCTTGATTACTCTGATATTGTTTATCATGACGTCGCCTTAACCAAACTCAATCTTATTGAAGATGTCACTTATGTTCAATCAGGATTTGCCAGATCTCTTTTTAATTATGGAGATATTTTTATCCAAACTGCAGGAGAAAAACTTCATTTTGATTTTCTTTCGGTCCCGGATCCAAAAAGAGGCGCAGATATTATTGAAAACCTGATGGGAGGCGACCATGACATTTGACAATATTCTTCAAGCAATCAACTTGTTATTCATTATAAAAATAGGGGTATTAATTTTAATCGGGCTTTTTGCGATCTTTTTGTTTATTGTCTATCTTAAAATTAATTCTCTTAGTAAGATTGTTACACAAGACAGCTCTACAGCGCTTAAAATAATTATTTTTATTTTGATCACTCTGTCTCTTTCGCTTTTTTTAATAGCACTTGTTATACTATAGCTAATGTCCGAAAAAGATTTTGCTTTTGCAAATATTGTTTCTACACCAACCACGGACTCTTGGTCGCAGGCTTACCATGCTGGTAAACTCTTTGCTGTTTTATCCCTAAAAGACCTCGTGGACAACACGGATCAAGAAACCGAAAGAGAAAGCCTGGGGAGCATAGGCAAAACCTTTTTTACCTCACTGGAACAAGAGTTCTTTACTCTCGAAGAAAAAGATCTTGATTCCATAAAAAGCGCCATCGAGCTGTCCCTTAAGAAAATTCCAAAAGACGTTTCTTATTCTCTTGCAGCTGGATCAATCATCGGTGACGTTTTTTACGTGTTTTGCTCAAATTATGCCCGGGTTGATTTTAAGAGAGATAACCAAATCGGAGCATTGCTTGTTGCCGAGAATGAAGATCTGAAAGTAGCTTCCGGACGTCTTTTGGACACTGATATGGCAATCTTGCAAACTAAACAATTCAATGAGCTTGTTGATAACAAGACTCTTTATTCTTCTCTAGATCATAACTCTCCAGCTGAAATTGCTGAAAACCTTGCACCATCAATTCACGATAAAGAAGAAGGAGGAGCAGCGGCAATAATAATTCATTACAAAAAAGCTCCTGAAGAATTTTATGCTGTTGAAAACTTTAGCCCAGTAGAAAAAGAGCCGATTAAGCACCATCCTGCTATCGATGACGAACCGCTTACTGCAGAACCTATTCTTGAAAGAAGATCCCCTTCGCAATTTTTAAGCTTCTTAAAAAAAGTTAAACTTCCAAAAATCGGGGAGGTAAATAAATCCGGAAAATTAATTCTAATCGTGGTCGTTGTTATTGCAGCCCTACTTTCAGGCAGTATTTACCTAAATGTTAAACGTCAAAATGATGCAAAAATTAAAACCATATTTAATCAAGTTTATCAGCAGGCTCAGGATAAATATAACGAGGGACAAAGTCTGTCTGAGCTTAATCAAAATTTAGCTCGCGACAGTTTTACTGCTGCAAAAAAAATCATTGATGATTCAAAAGGGAAACTCCCCGAGGGCTCAAATGAAGAAAAAACAATAAAGGAGCTGGCGGAAAAAATTGACAAAGCTTTGACATCTACATCCGGTGTGAATTCGTCTTCGGCGAAAGAAGCACCTTCTGACGCAAGCAGTCTCTTGGCTTTTGAAATGAAAAATTCAGGAACTTCATTTTCGACTGATGGAAAAAATAATTTTTACATTGATGACAAAGGGGTTTCTAAAGAAGACAAGCAAATTATTAAAAACGACAACTCTTGGAATAATCCTGCAGGACTTGGGGTATATTTTGGAAATATTTATGTCTTAGACAAAGCAAAAGGAGGAATAATAAAATTTGTTCCCGCAGGATCCGGATTTTCCAAATCTACCTACTTTACAGGTGGAACTTCTCCTGATTTATCCAGTGCAACAGGAATGGCAATTGACGGTTCAATCTGGATAACCTTAAGCAATGGTGGTCTTTTGAAATTTACCAGAGGCGCATCTGACAACTTAAAGGTCTCAGGTCTTGATAAGCCGTTAAGTAACCCCACGAAAATTTGGACAAATGTCGACAGCGAAAGAGTCTATGTTTTAGATAAAGGAAACGGCAGAATCGTAGTTTTAGATAAAACCGGCGCTTACAAAGAACAATACCAAGCAGGAATAATTAAAAATGCTAAGGATTTTGACATCTCGGAAAAAGACAAAAAGATTCTTATCTTATCAGGTGGAAAAATCTACGAGATTGATCTAAAGTAACCTTCTTTTAGGAGTAAAACCGGTATTGGCCTCGGGTACAGTCTTACCCTCTTCCCTTCTTAATTTTACTAGATTTTCTCCCTCAACTTTTAAAATTTGTTGCGGAGTTTTCCCTTGCTGCCCTTGCCAAGCAAGCTCAATTCCCAAAGATGTCTCTAGGATCTGTCTTGCAAGGCTAATGTTCTCTTCTGTTGGAGCATAAATAAAAATCTTACTTCTTTCCATCGTGTATTCATGGTATTCAAAAAGTTCGACTCCCTCTCCTTCCAATCCTCTTGAGTCTCTGGTAAGGCCAACTTGCGGAAATTTCTTGTTAACGCAACCAGGGATGTCCACGACGCATATTTCCCTTACAGGATAATAATCTAACCCTAGCCTTATAGATATTTCTTTCTGTCTTTTTTCTATAACAGTCTTTGTTGCAACTATTACATTATGCCATCCTTTTGGCGAATCGTAGCTCGTTGTGTAACTCCCCTGGTTTGCTGATTCAGTGTGCGACATTACACCATATTTTTTTTCTAAAACAAACTCTTTGCCAAGTTCATAAGCATCATAACTAAAACCAAGCCAAATAGATGACGAGTAAAAAAGCTCAGGTAGCGATAGAGGGGGGTGATAGGAGCTATTTGGATCAACCCTGTTCTTTTCTGTATCAACTTTCTTTGCAGGGGTCTCGACTATTTCTCCTTTTCCTCCCCAAGCAACCATTCTTGCCTCATTTAGTACTTCCCTTATCCCTAGTCTTCTTACCAAAGATTCGAGTATCTTAGGACCTTCATCAATTTTTCTTACTAACCTGTCTTTTTCTTGTTTTTGCTCCTGCTCCCTTCTTAACCCGTCCTGCTCTTGCTGTGCGCCCGAAACTTGATAACCTTGCTTTGCTTTATTAAATGTTTCTCTAAAATCAGTCATATTAACTTGACCTCATTATACTCCCTATGGTCAAGAGTTTTAAGGCTCTATGGGATTTTGACATTTCGGAAAAAGACAAAAAGATTCTTATATCAAGTGGAAAAATCTACGAGATTGATCTAAAGTAGCTACTCGAATTCTCTTCCCAGTTTTCTGACTCTTGGTTTAGGCATTCTGACAGTTTTCTTTAGTTTGTCTATTAGCTCGGACGCAACTTCAAGTGTCATATCTCCTTTTGGCAAACCTACTTTTGATCTTCTTACGCTTGAAAAAGAAACATGATCAGGATCAATTTCTATATCTACAACTCCCCCAAGCACCCTCCTCAACGGCAGTTTTATTTCTGTCTTCACAAGAGTTATAGAAACTGGAGCAATTTCCCTAACCGCAAGCATTGAGGTTCTCCCATTAACTTTAATCTTTCTTATTGCTGTGCATTCTTGAGTGGGACGAAACAATACTAATGGCTTTCTTCTTATCTTTTTAGGAGAATACCCATTTTGCAATTCTAGAGCATCTCCTAAAAGCACTATCTCAGCCGGCTCCTTTACCGCAAAATCAATTAAGGGGACAACTACTGAATCTCTGATATTTTCCGCACGTTCTGCTTGCTCCTGCGAGGCTTGAAAATGTTGCAGTGTTGCCCCTAATTCTGCTTGACGACGACTACTTATTCCCGATTTAAGTCTGCCAAGGGTCGATTCTGGTCTCATTTGCGATAATTTTATATCAAGTTTTCTAAAAAATAAAGGGGGGAATGTTTTACTTTTCTTAATGTTTGGCGTATTATCAAACCATGAAAATCGTTAATAAAAAAGCATATTTTGACTATGAAATTAAAGATACTCTTGAGGCTGGAATTAATTTATCCGGCCCCGAAGTTAAGTCTGTACGGGCAAATCAGGTTGACCTTATAGGAAGCCATGTTCGAATTGTTGGTAGCGAGGTTTATTTGATTAATGCCAAAATTTACCAATATAAATTTGCTAAGGTTGAAAATTACGACGAAAAAAGAACCCGCAAATTACTTCTTCACAAAAGAGAGATTATTTCCTTAAAGTCAAAAATCGAAGGCTCAGAAATGACGCTTGTTCCTGTTTCTCTTTATACAAAACATGGAGTAATTAAGATAGAAATAGGAATAGCAAAAGGTAAGAAAAAATACCAAAAGAAGGAAGCTATAAAAAAACGGGACATTACTCGTGATATCGAGCGAGAATTTGGCGTCTAGCTTCATAAACTTGACTTTTGAGGCTCAAAAGTATATAATTTCGGTTAATGGGGATGCAAATTGCATCGACAGGATTGCACATTTAAAAACAGCAAGTCGACACGATTAAAGTCGTAAAATCGATCAAAAAATAAATGCTAATAAATTTAGCAATCTGAAGGATCGTTTAGCTGAGTACGCTCAGATTTACGGACTTTCTGGATCAAGTCTTAGACCAGCATTCGCTGCTTAAGATTTAATCTGTTTGTATTGTTCTTTCTCAGTGGAATAATATAGGCATAAATTAAGCTGAGAATTAAAAATAAGGGCCGGTTAAACCCTTATTCGCAATTATTCAATATTGACCTAGATTTTGTTTTTTCCTGTTGGCTGGATAAGAACAAAGTGACTTCCAAAAACCAAACAAACTTGTAGATGTTTTTCTTTGTTAGTCTTGGACTCCGGTTCACTGCCGGACATCTCCACAAACAAAACCCGCGAAAGCGGGTTTTTGGTATAATTGACTTTACTTATGAGACATGCAGCTTGGCCTGGTAGTGTCGCAAGCCTTAATCTTGGACCGGACTTTGAAATGTGCCCAGGAATAAAAGATTTTGATAAAAGAACTCCTGAAGAACAAGAGGGTATTCGACAATTTTACAGAGTATTGCTTGAATTAGAGAGGGAACCTAAACCACTTATTCAAAGACTTCGAGAACCCCACCAGGAAGCTTTTTCAAAAGGAAAAGAAAGATTCTAATTTCTAATAAGAGTCACTCCAATTGCTTTTTTTGCTCCAATTCTTTTTAAAACTTTTGCACATTCTAAGAGAGTTGAGCCTGTTTTTACCAGATCATCCACAATTAATATGTTTAATCCCACATCTTTCGTATAAAAGATAATTTCAAATTCATTCTTGTCGTTTGCTTTTCTTTTTAAAAAGTTTTCAACGGGAAGATTAAGTCTTTTGCCTAATTCTTTAGCTAAAATCTCCGCTTGGTTATATCCACGTTTTCTTAATTTTGTTTCTAAAAGTGGTACGGGAACAATTACCCACTTTCCTTTTTGCAGCTCTTTTATCAATTCTTCTTTTTGAATAATTCCTTCATAAAACAAATTCGATAAAACTTTTTTCAAATCTATTAAGTAAGGTCTATTTTTAAAACTAAAGATTAATTTTCTAGCAGTTTTGCTACTGGAGAGAGCGGAAAAACAACCGTCAATTGCATATTTTGATTTGCACTCCTTATGAGTCATGCTGTCAAGTGAAAGCTTACTACAAACCAGACAAGGAGTTTTTACCTCAAAAGATAAGTAGGAAAAACAATTGTCACAAATATAACTTCCGAATTTTTTACATGAAACACAATATTTAGGAAAAACCAAATCCAAAATTCCCATATTTATAATTTACCATTATTAATTACTTGCTTTTTGCTAATATATATTTAATACTTGATACGAACTATGGCTAAGATCTATCTTTTCAGACACGGACAAAGCACAGACAATTTAAGCCACACATTTTCAGGGTTTAGAGATGTAGATTTAACACAAGAAGGAATTGAAGAAGCAAAAAGAATTGGAGAAGAATTAAAAGATAAAGAAGTAACTAAAGCATATTGCTCCGATCAAATCCGCTCCAGACATACTCTGGATATTGTCTTAGGAGACAGACAAAATGTTCCCATTATTGAAGATGCAAGAATCAAAGAACGAGATTATGGTGATTTAACTGGAAAAAACAAAGATGAAATCGCCGAACAATTTCCCGATAAATATCCTTTGTGGCATAGATCATATGACGTTGCCCCTCCAAATGGAGAATCTGTCAAAGATGTCCAAGCAAGAGTTCAACCCTTTTTAGAAGAATTAATTTCTACAATTAAAAATAATGATGTAGTTTTTATTTCCGCTCATGGTAACTCAATTCGACCAATGCGCATGTATTTTGAAAATTTGACTCCAGAGGAAGCAACTTCTTATGAATATAAACCGAACCAAATCTTCTGCTATAACCTTGAAGCATAATCTACTTGTTGAAGAGAAGAGTTTTCGTATTGTATAATAAGCTTGCCTGGGAGGGTTGCTAGAGTGGTAATAGAGCGGCTTGCTAAGCCGTGGCGGTGAATAGCCGTCCACAGGTTCGAGTCCTGTACCCTCCGCTTTTCTCCATGAGAAAGTACAAAGACAGTGATATCGAGAAAGCAAAAGCACTGAGAAAGAAAAAAAGGTATTCTTTTGCCAAATTACAAAAAATAACTGGAATTCCGGCCACTACAATTAGAAACTGGTGTCAAGACGATTTTCTCGGAACGCGCTGGGACACGCTCTTGATCAGCAATCAAAGAAAAAGACGAAAAATAAAATCATCAGAAATAAGCTCAATTAGCTCAATAAAGGAATTAGATACTAATAATGCAAAGGTTTTTGCATCTCTTATCTATTGGTGTGAAGGAACAAAATACCCAGCTTCTAATAAATTAGAATTTGCAAATAGCGATCCTCTTTTATTGAAACTTTTTACTACTCTTCTGCGAAAAGCCTTTGTCCTAAAGGAATCAAAACTTAGAGTTCATGTACAAATTCATGATACGCATGATTTCAAAAAAATTAAAAATTTTTGGAGCAATCATTTAGATATCCCGCAGTCACAATTTATAAAACCAACCGTTACAAAGCCACGAGGCGGAAAGCATAGAAAAGATTATTTGGGAACATGTACTGTAAGATATTACGATTATCGTATTCAATTAAAACTTATCGGAATTTACGAAGCTTTTGCAAAAAAGCTGGCTGTAGATTGATCATGTTTTCGTCTCTGTCTTCTCTTTTGCTATGATTAAATAATGGATGCAATCTTAGAGAAAGAAAAAGGATTAACAGATAGCGAAGTCAAAGAGAGGCTAAGAAAGCACGGCCTTAACGAACTGCCCTCACAAAGAAGCAAAGGTGTTCTGAAACACTTAGTAGGGCTTGTAAAAGAGCCCATGCTTCTTCTACTTATTGCCACAGGTGCCATCTATGTTTTTCTAGGAGAACCAAGAGATGCAACCATGCTTCTGGTAATGGTTTTTATGGTTATTGGAATTACTCTTTACCAGCAAAGAAAAACGGAAAAAGCCCTGGAAGCTTTGAAAAGGCTTTCAAGTCCAAGAGCTTTGGTAATTAGAAACGGAGAGCAACAAAGAATTGGAGGAAAAGAAGTTGTGGTTGATGACCTGATAATTCTTCGTGAAGGGGACAGAGTTCCTGCTGACGCACTGGTTTTGTGGCAAAGCAATCTTATGGTAGATGAGTCGCTTCTCACAGGAGAGTCTCTTTCTGTGCATAAAACAGATTGGGATGAAAAAGAAAGTCCTCAAAACTTTAAACCTGGAGGAGAAAAAATTCCTCTTGTTTACTCAGGAACCATGGTCACTCAAGGACATGGAATAGCAAAAGTGTTAAAAGTCGGTTTAGAAACAGAGATGGGAAAAATTGGAAAATCACTGCAGTCAATTCGTGAAGAAAGCACAGTTTTAAAAAAGGAAATTGATAAATTAGTAAAGCTGTTTGCAGTCTGGAGCATTTTTCTCTGCGGGCTCGTAGTTCTTTTCTATTTCCTCCTTAGAGGCAACCTCTTACAAGGATTTCTATCCGGACTTTCTTTAAGTATGTCACTTATCCCAGAAGAGTTTCCTGTTGTATTCATAGTTTTTCTTACGCTTGGGGCTTGGAGAATTTCCAGAAAAAATGTTTTAACCAGAAATACATCTGCGATAGAAACACTAGGAGCAGCAACTGTTTTATGTGTTGACAAGACAGGAACTATTACTCAAAACAAAATGCAGCTTGAAAGTTTAGTCGTGAACGAAAATGAGCTTGATCTTTCTGAGAATAATAAAAATTTAGATGAAAAATTTCATCATCTTTTAGAATATGCCATTTTGGCAAGTCAAAGAGATCCTTTTGACCCAATAGAAAAAGAGATAAGACAAAAAGGAATTAATCTTTTAAGTAAATCCGATCACAAACATATTCACCACGATTGGTCCTTGGTAAAAGAATATCCTTTGTCGAAAAAATTATTTGCGCTTTCACATGTCTGGAATTCTCCCGACAAGAATCACTACGTTGTTGCTGCAAAAGGAGCGCCTGAAGCAATTTTTGATCTTTGCCAACTTAACAAAGAGGATGTAAAAGATATGATGGAAAAAGTTGAAAAACTTTCTGATGAAGGAATGAGACTTATTGCTGTAGCAAAAGCAGAATGTGGTAAAAAAGATTTGCCAACAGATCAGCACGATTTTTCCTTTACTCTCGTAGGTCTTCTTGGGTTTTCGGATCCAATCCGGCCCGGAATTACCCAAGCTATTGAAGAATGCAAAAAAGCAGGCATAAAAGTCATGATGATAACTGGAGATTACCCGGGAACCGCTCAGTTTGTTGCGGAAAAAATTGGTCTAGAAAATCTGGAAAAATTCCTAACAGGAGAAGACTTAGCCAGAATGGATGGAAATGAGCTAAGAGAATCAATTCGAGATATAAATATTTTTGCTCGAGTTGTGCCCGACCAAAAACTGGCAATTGTAAATGCTTTAAAAGCAAATGGAGAAATCGTGGCAATGACAGGAGACGGCGTAAATGATGCTCCTGCTTTAAAAGCAGCACAAATTGGTGTCGCTATGGGAGAACGCGGAACAGATGTTGCCCGGGAAACTGCGGACTTAGTACTTTTAAAAGATGACTTTCTCTCAATTGTAGATTCTGTAAAAATGGGGAGAAGAATTTTTGATAACCTTAAAAAAGCAATCGCCTACATTATGGCTATTCATGTACCGATTGCCGGAATAACTCTTTTACCAATACTTTTTAACATGCCAATCGTGCTGTTTCCTGCCCACATAGCTTTTCTGGAACTTATCGTTGACCCTGCATCCTCGGTTGTTTTTGAAGCAGAAAAGGGTGAAAAATATGCTATGAGTCATCCTCCAAGAAATCTTAAAGTTCCCCTTTTTGGCAAGAAAGCATTATTGTTAAGCATTCTCCAAGGGACAAGCGTTTTAGCAATTGTTTTTATTGTTTATCTTTTATCTCTCTTCTATTTTGGGAAAAGTGAAAATGACGCCAGAACAATTACTTTTGCCACAATTGTCTTTTCCAATTTAATGCTAATTGTTACTAATTTGTCTTGGTCAAAAAACATTTTTGAAACATTTAAGGAGAACAATTCTTCTCTTTTTCTAGTTGCGGGTTCGGCAGTCTTACTTCTTGGTGCAGTTATTTACATTCCTTTCTTGCAGGAGCTTTTCCATTTTTCCCCTCTTCATTTTAACGACATAATTTTCACTTTTTTCGCAGGGCTTGTGGGAGTCTTATGGTTTGAAGGCTTAAAGCTATTAAACGCACAAAGAAATCCCAAAACAGTTAGCTTGCCTCTTTAGCTGAAAAATATAACCTCCTCTGGTATAATCAATAAGCTCGGAGAGATCGCATAGCGGCCGAGTGCGGCGGTTTTGAAAACCGCTAGGGGTGCAAGCCTCTCGTGGGTTCGAATCCCACTCTCTCCGCCAGAAAGCAAAGTTTGCCCAGTTTCCACGATGTCTGATTTATTAAAAATGGTTGAGAGTTCGGACAAAGTTTTAGTTTTTGGCTAATATGAAAAAAATAATTTTCAACACAATTAGCGTATTAGGAATTTCCTTGCTTTTTGGCGGGCAAGTTTTGGCACAAGGAATGATGGGTTTTTCAAGCTCGCCTCCCGATAGTGCTTCTATCCAAGGCCAGCAACAAGAAGAACAAGAGGGTAAAACACTTTTGGATAACCTGAACAACAAAACAATTGCTTGTTCGCAAGTCAGCGACTCGGACTTTGAGAAAATCGGCGAGTATTTTATGGGTCAGGCCATCGGAGACACCTCAAGGCATATCGTTATGAATAACATGATGAAAGGAATGATGGGTAAGCAAGGCGAAGAGCAGGCGCATATTGTGACGGGTAAACGACTTTCCGGATGTGATTCTTCCGCTGTTGCGTCTAGCTGGAACGACGGCTGGACACCCATGATGAATATGATGTGGGGAGGGTGGTCGTCTCCCTTTGGCAGCAATAATTCAACAAACAATATTATGAATTTTGGTTTTGGACCTTTCAGCGGGTTCGGATGGATTTTTATGATTCTTTGGTGGGTACTAATAATTGCCGGGATTGTCGCACTTATCAAGTGGCTTACAAGCCAATCCCGCGGCACACATAATCATGAAAAATCCGCGCTTGATATTTTGAAAGAGCGATACGCCAAGGGTGAAATAGACAAAAAAGAATTTGAGGACAAGAAAAAGGATTTAACCTAACGGGTTAAAGAATTTGCCGCCAAAGAAAAACTTGAAATCCTCCTTTCCGCTCCGGTTCAAGGCGAGGCGAGCGGAGGGGGAGTGTGGGAGGAATTCCGCCCGCCGAGCCCAGCCAGTTCCGTTCGGATATTTTCAAACAGATACCGCCAATTACTTCAAGTTAATTAAGTAGGCTTTCCCATCAGTAAAAAAAGCGTCTCCTGTAAAATTTTTACCCTTGGTTGGTTTAACAAATTGAATTTTTTGGTAACTTTTAATTAATCCTGATTTTAATAAATCTTTAAATAAGTATTCTCTCTCTTTATCAATATTAGGATCTATCTTGTGGGTAATATACCATTTGATATCAGTATCATAACTTGCTGTTCCAACATAAAGCCTCTTGACATCCCTAGTATAAATATTGGTTTTCCAAAATCTAACATGATGACGTTCTTTAATTGAATTCCTCTTTGATGGTTTTTGGAAACCAAAATCATGGACTCTATTGTTCCAAAAAGAAGGTGTTATTACATTCGTTGGATAACTTTGATCCAAAAGTCCCGCTACTATCATTCTTGCAACCGAGTATCTGTTAAAATAATCGGCTGCAAACCAGCCAGATTTTTTAAAAAAATCTTCTAATTGAATATCCGACTGCGCAATGATTAAGAAACTCATGGGCTCCTGATTTTTACCGCTAAGGGTCTCTGAGTACTGAGTAATTTTATTTCTGAAAAAAGGATCTAAGATTTTATCGGTTGTAATTGTTTGCTGAACAGGAACTTTAAAATTAAGCTGTTGTCTGTAGATTAATGAAAAACCTATGTAGAAAAATAGCTGAATAATTAGTAAGACAAAGATTATTTTTTTTGTTTTTTTTGCCAATTTAAAATTGGGAAAATTTTTAACTTTATACTTATATTGAGCCCATTCAAAAATAGAAATCGCAATTATCAACCATAAAAATCCCAACAAATATCCACCAATTATATCGCTGAAATAATGCAGGCCTAAGTATGCCCTACTAAAACCAATTAAAAACATCAGGGAGAATGAGAGGACAAAAATAGCGAATTTTTTGCGTTTTCCGGTTCTGGTTCGCAAAAGAACATAAGCAATAAATCCATAAAAAGCTATCGCGATTGCTGAGTGTCCACTGGGAAAAGAAAAAGAATTTTCAAAAAAAATTGCACTTTGTGGACGAGGACGATTAAAAAATGCTTTCCCTATTGTTCCGAAAAGCTGTGTTCCCAATACAGAAGTCCAAAGAGCAAAAATATACGCTTTTTTTCGCCATAACCAGAAAATAACCGATAGTACAACTCCAAAGCTTGTTATAATCTGCCAATTCCCAAGAAGAGTTAAAAAATAAAAATAACGGACAAGCTCATCATCCCGAAAAGCTAGTAATAAGTTTTCAATTCTAATGTCTGTTGCGTAAATTGAACCCGATAAGATAAAAGTTTTAACAAAGCCAAAAGCAAAAAACAAAACATAGAAAAAAGCAATTATTAAAACCGTTAGAGGAAGTCCGTAAAAGTCTTTTTTGTTAAATCTGGCAAAAATAAATTTAACAAATCGCAACTTTCCCAGTTTTCTTTTTGTAAAATCAGCTACGGCAGCTGCAGTTTTAATTGTTAATTTTCCTTCCGAGCTCACGAAATACAGTCTTATTAAATAAAATCCAATTACCATAAAGGCAACTATGGATAAGACAATTTGGGCTTTAGTTGCGAAACGCTCGGCTGTTTGCCAGGCTTCTCCAAAAACCAAACCCAAGAACAAATATAGAAGCGCCCAAGCTGCAGCGCTTGTTAAATTCCAAAACAAAAACTTCTTGTAATCCATCTTAAAAGTTCCTGCAGAAAAAGGAACAATTGATCTAAGTGGTCCAATAAATCTTCCAAAAAAAATGCTTTTTCCTCCATGTTTTTTAAAAAACTCCTGACCATTTTTTAGCCGTGAAATCTTTAAAATTCTTGCCTCTTCCTTAAAAAGTTTAATTCCCTTTTCTCCAAGATAAAAGCTGACAAGATCTCCTAAGACCGATCCTAAAACAGTTAAGAAAAAAGCGGGGTAAAAATCAAGCCTACCGCCTGACATTAAAAATCCGGCAAAGAGAACAACCAGTGTTCCCGGAGTCAGTAGTCCAATTACCACCAAAGACTCTAAAAATGAAAAAAAGAAAATACTGGCGTACCAAGCTTGCACGCTTAATAATGAACTAAAGTAACTAATTAAATCCATTGGTGTTATTCTATTACTCAAAGCTCATATTTTCAAACCCTTTCTTGACTTAAAGAAGGTTCTAGGATAGATTTAAATTATGACTGCCCATCAAGAAGAAGAAAAAGAATCCATAAGTGGAGAGACTAAAACAGATAACCTAGCCAACAATCCTCCTCAAGTAAGAACTTTACTCTCGTGGAGGTCAGCTGGAAGACCTTTTAGAAAAAGATCAAGACAATACTATGCCAGCAGTATTTTGATTGTTTTTTTAATTGAAATAATTTTATTCCTTTTTTCCCAATACCTATTAATGCTTGTTGTACTGTCTCTTCTCTTTTTGGCATTTTCCCTAGCCAGTGTTCCCCCTAAAGATTTTCATTATCGTATTAGCACCGAAGGAATATCGGTTGAAGATCATTTTTTTCTCTGGCAAGAACTCTATGATTTTTACTTTAAAAAAAGACAAGGACAGGAAGTCTTGCATGTTAGAACCCACGCATTTATACCAGGAGAATTAACTTTTACCCTAGGATCAATAAGCAAAGAGCATCTTAAAAATGTTCTTTTACCATATCTGCCTCATCGGGAAATTGTAGGTGACACTTTTATGGAAAAAGCTGAAGATTGGCTAACCCGAAACTTTCCCTTAGAAAAGACTTCCTCCTGAATTATTGCCTCATAAGCGTTAATAAAGTAAAATACGCATTAGATGTGCTCGTAGTTCAATGGATAGAACACCTGGTTGCGGTCCAGGCGGTTGGAGGTTCGATTCCTCTCGGGCACGCATAAAAACTGGAGGGATCGCATAGTGGTCGAGTGCGGCGGTTTCGAAAACCGCTATTCGGAATTTTCCGGATCGTGAGTTCAAATCTCACTCCCTCCGCATGAAATTTGAATTTTCAGCAGGCGGAGTTGTTTACAAAAAAGAAGTAGGGAAAACTCTCATTCTTGTTTCTCAGCATTCCCAACATCATGGGTGGGTTTTCCCTAAGGGTCTTATTGGAGACAAAGTAGAAAATGAGAAAAAGGAAGAAACTGCAACCAGGGAGGTTGAAGAAGAAACCGGAGTAAAAGCAAAAATATTAATTGCACTAAATCCAACAACATATTGGTATGTCTTTGAAGGAGAGAAGATCAGGAAAACTGTTTATTATTTCCTAATGGAGTTTATTAGCGGAGATTTTAGCAAAAGAGACCACGAAATGGAAAATGTAGAATGGCTTCCAATGGAAGAAGTTGAAAATAGACTAACTTATAAATCTGACAAAGATGTTTGGCAGCAAGCTAGAGGATTAATCAATACTTAGTTTTTTGTTAAAAGTGAATCTAAACTCCCTGCAACATCCAAAAAAAAGCCACAGAAAGAACATATCCATTCCTTCAAATTCCATTGATCTTGCAGAGCTTATGGGAATTGTTTTTGGAGATGGAGGCATTAACAACAACTGGCAAGTTGTAATTTATGTAAATTCGCTGCTTGATTTAGAATATTCAAAGTATATTTCTGATTTAATCAAAAAGCTTTTTAAGCTTGACGTAGCGATTAGAAAAAGAGAGAAAGAGAATACGCTTATGATTGTAGCTTCTAGTACTACTCTTGTGGAATTCTTAATTTCCAAAGGAGCAGTTAGAGGAAATAAAATTCTTCATAGACAATCTATGCCGAAATGGATTAAAAAAAACAAAAAATACAGCAAAGCTTTTGTTAGAGGATTAGTAGACACAGATGGCTGTCTTTATATTCAAAACATAAGGTAAAAGAAAAGACATACACAAATATCGGCTTTTGTTTTACTAATTATTCTGCGGATTTAATAAATTCAGTTTCTGAAATATTTAGTAAAAACAAGATAATTCCCCATATAAGCAACCAAAATAAAAGAATTTATTTATATAAAGAAAAAACTGTGCTAAAATACTTAACGGTATTTGGATCTTCGAATCCAAGAATTTTTAACAAATTAAAAGAATGGAGGGATGCGAGAGCGGCTTAATCGGTTCGCTTGGAAAGTGAATGTCGCCGTAAGGTGACCGGGAGTTCGAATCTCCCTCCCTCCGCAACTTGACATCTTTTAGAAAATAATTCAAACTTGATCTAATGACAGTTTCTGCCCGTGGTTTGTTTGGTTTCATTGCTTCTCTCCTTTTATTATTGTTTTTTGTTAAAACACCTGTTTTTGCCCAAAGTGATTTCATCACTCCAAATAATGCTCCCGATGTACCTGCCAATCTTAATACTTTTACCCAAAGCGTCATGATTGAGGTTATGTCAACGCTTGCCTGCCAACTAACAGGACAAAATCCAACCAGTAAATATACTAAATGCTTGGGTGTTGGTCAAAACGGACAAATTGGTTTTGTGGAAAACGGTGGAGGAGCAATTGGAGTAGTAACTAACTTGGTGTCAATGACTTTTACTCCTCCTGCTAGCGGAGTTGATTATGTAAGATACTTAGCTGGCAATTTTGGCCTTACCAAGCCTGCTTACGCACAAGGACTCGGCATGAACTCACTAAGCCCCTTAAGGACAATGTGGATTGCTTTTAGGGACCTTGCTTATCTTACTTTTATTTTGGTTTTCATAATCATAGGCATGGCCATCATGCTCAGGCTAAAAATAGATCCCAGAACTGTTATGGGCATACAAAATTCAATTCCTAGGGTAATTATCGGAATAATCTTGGTAACCTTTTCTTTTGCCATAGCTGGGTTTTTAATAGATATTATGTGGCTTTTGATTTATTCCATGTTTGGAATTTTTTCTAGCATACCAGGATCCAAGTTAATTGATGAAAAAACAATGGCTAGTTTGAACACAACATCTCTTGGCTTTTTTAGTAGGAACTTAGGCATTGGGCATTCTGCTTGGGGAGCAGCGGGAAGCATCGGGACAGTCATTTCGAACATGTTTGACAATACTGCAGGGAAGGTATTTGGCGCAATTATTCTGCTTCCAACGCTCTCCAGCCCGGTTGGCATAATGTCGGCTGTTGGTGCGCTTTTTTCAGGTCATATTGGACAACTTTTTTCTTTTATTACTAACCCAAATCAAATTCTTGGATTTTTTGGCCAGTTATTAGCCTTTTTGATTGTTGCCTTTGCAATTCTGTTTGCAATGTTTAAGCTTTGGTTTATCTTGCTTCAATCTTATATTATGATTTTAATCGATATTGTTTTTGCGCCTTTTTGGATAATTGCAGGCGTAATTCCCGGAAGATCAATTAATTTCAATGGTTGGCTAAAGGACCTGGGAGCAAACCTCATGGCCTTTCCTGCCACTTTTCTAATGTTTTTAATTGGTAAGACATTTATGGATGTCTTAGGTGGATCACAAAGTAAGGGAGCAGTTTTTATGCCTCCTTTTATAGGTGATCCTGGTAGACCTGAGCAGCTAGCATTTTTAATCGGAATCGCAATTGTTCTAACAACTCCAAATATTGTTAATCACACCAAGCAGCTACTCAAGGCTCCGAAGATCGATACCTCTACTGCTCTTAAGTCGTTCCAAACAGCATCAACTGTCCCAGGACAGGTAGGCTCAAGGACCGGAAAATTTGTAGAAAGCGGAATGTTTACTCCTTTTGGAGAGAGAAGAACACGACAAACCGGGGGAGGACCCTTTAATTTAGGAGCTGCTCTTCGAGGAGTTCTACTGAGAAGATAAAGCTTGCTTAACGCTTTGCTCAAGTAAGACAAACAATAGAAAGAAAAGAACAATTGGCGTCTTATCTCTCAGGTTTGCCTTGATAATCCTATTTAAAAAATCTACCTTGTAATCGTTTATCAATTCTTTTAATTGGTTCTTCGATATCTCTTTGCCAGTTTCTGGATCTTTATATCCTGTCCCGACAACTCCGCTTGGAGTGAGACTATAGAGAAATTTGTAAACATCGTCTTCGTTAAAGGCAGGAGCTAAGGGTCCAACAATCTGCTGAGCTCTTGAAGTGGGTTGATTAAGCCAAGTCATAACTCCGGAAACAAGCATTGGCCTTCTTGAAGGAAATTGATAAGCCATATCAAGCCAAGATCTTAAGAAAACGTCAAATTTTTCCTGAGCATCCTTAGCACTTATAACCCCTGCAACACCATCAAAAAATTCTTTTGAATTTGCCATAAAGTTCTCTACTGCTTTTTCCCCAAAAGGATTACCTACAATCTTTACGATTCCATTTCCGGCTTTTTGGAAGTTTCCTAAGTCTCCAGTTTGTCTATCGAAAAATTGACCGATGTTGCTCCAATCCTGCAAGGAGATAGGAGTATCATCCAAAAACCACGTCTGCCCCATCCTAGTTTGAGCAAGATCCTTCGAAATTAGCTTTCCGTTTGCGATAATCGCTTCTATAACTGCTCTTTCCTCTTGATTTGGTTCCAAACCATTTTCCTTCATGTAGTAGAAAATGTCCTTACCTACTACTGACTTTGTTTCCCCTTGCCGTAAGCGCTGTTCCTCGTCTCTAAGTTTTATTTCATTCGCTAACTTTAGTTTTTCAGAAAGACTAACCCATCTCTCATCATTCATGATCGTTTCCATGTGTACTTCGATTTTTTCTTTCTCCGCTCTTTTCAGAGTCAACTCATCTCTAAGCTTATCTATTTTTTGCTGCTGAGAGGGAGATCTTTTGCTTGCTTCTCCAGCAGCTGCCTCCATGGTTTCCAGTGTGACTGTCATCTTATCCATTTCTCTTCTCAATGTCCTTAGCCTGCCTCCTGATAAGGCAGTTTTTTCGGGAGTATTGTCCCACCAACTAGTTTTTTCAAGCAAGATTTCCTCTAGTGAAGAAACAAGAATTCCTTTTCCTAAATCTCCTCTCATGACCAGTCCTTCGCCCTCGTAAACATCAAGTCTTGTCAAAAGACCTGCCATTACATTGGGATTAAGTTCTGAGATCTTCTCCCAAAAAATCGTCTTTAACTCCGTAGGCATATCTACCCCTGAAGAAAACAATACGCCCAGTGCAATGTTTACATTTTCTAACATTGGCTTAAAAAGTTTTTCTGTTTCTGCTCTAGCTATGCTTGGGTTTCTTTTTATTTTATCTTCCAATTGCGCTATCTCATATCTGTGGTCCGACAGGAATTGAACAGGATCAGTTGTCTTTCCATCAAGGTCTTCAAATTTTAAAATTCTTAGGATAGTTTCTGCGTTTCTCCATGTTGCATATACACCCCTGGCTGCCAGCAAAGACTGAAATTCTCTGCTATCAACATCTGTTCCTTCTAAGTATTTGAGTCGTGTTTTTCTTCGGCTCTTTTCTCTGTTTTTTGCACGAGCATTCTTTAAATACTCAGGGCCTCCTTGTGTTTGGTTTATCCTAAATCTGTCAACGGTCCATTTAAATGGATCCAAAAGCGCAGCCACTCCTTTTTGCGGAGGAGACGTCCACAACTTTGTTCCCCACTCATGCGGATCAGATAACGAAATCTGTTCCCCATCCCTTAAGGTTACCCTATGCAATTCTCTTGCATAGATAAATGCTCTAAAAAGCTCCCAATCCTGCATTTCTCCCCCCAACATTCCTCTTGCTATCCCCTTATCGCTTAATTTTTGTAAGCTTTTTCTTACTTCCTGATCTACTTTTTGAATATCATTTTCAGTTATTCTTTGTTTTTTTCCTAATATTGTCCTGTAAGCAATATCGTATTCTCTAAAAGCCGCTCCCACCCCATTGGTTTCGGTCAACGCTTCAAACATGTTTGGCAAAAGTTCTTCTGCCATTTTTGCAAACTGATCAAAGCTTTTCTTCATAACATAATTCATGTTATGAAAAGAAGAAGAAGCTTCTATTAAAGCCAGCACCCTTAATCTTTGCTCTGGCTTCATGTAATTCCTGCTTACACGAAGAAATTTCTCCAAATTAGTTTGCCCATAAAAGCTCTTAATTCCGTGAGGCTGATCTTCCAAATCTGTAACAATTAGGTTTGTTAGAAACTCCTCACAGGTAGCTTCGTCTTTAGAAATCTCAATTAAAATTCTATCCGGCATAGGTGCATCATCGGGTGGAAACTCAACCATTAATTGCTTTATTAACTCTACTCTCTCCTCTCTTGTTAAATCTTCTTTTTCTAACCTAGTTAAGGCCTTTCTTATGAGATCTTCTTTCTCAGGTGGAAGCTCCGGCTCTATGCTTCGGGAACCTATGAAGGAAGCTATATCTTCTCTTTCTTTAAATAAGGCTTTTGTTCGCTGCGCAATGCTATCCAATTTTTCCTCTCTTGCAGGGTCGTCTTCTTTTATGCTGTCTCTCTCAATATTTAAATCGTCTAGCGCTTTTCCATATGTCCTCTTAAAATCTTCAAATGCTTCAGGAAGTCTGTCAGGAGACAATTCCTTCAATGTGTAAAGAAAATTTTTAAGGTTTGGGGTCGAAACTGCGGACGATAGATCAACTGCTCCTTGTTGAAACTCCAAAGTCTCTTCTGGCGTCGGAGCCCTTCCTTGGACAGATCTTCTTCTTTCTCGAGAACCTCCCAAGCCTATTGAATTATCATTCTCGTTCACGTTTCCGTTCCCTGGCTGTTCCTCGCCTTCTGCAACCGGGGTAAATTCTCGCGGAGGTTTGCGACCAATACCACCTTCTTTGCTGGCTGGTTTTTCCACCCCTGGCCTATTTTTTCCAATTTCTGCACCAGAATCTTCCATAAAAATAATTTCTTCTGCTTTTAGTTTAGGTTGCAAGCCTCTAGTTGTCAATTCAGAATGACCTGGCAATATTTCTTTTGTCATGCTCGTAGTTTATTCGAAGACCTTCTATTTAGCTTGATATTTGCCTGACAAGAAGATTACAATAATAAGCAGCAAAAAAAAGCAATATGAGCAATAAGTCATTAATAGATGAATCCTCCGTACATTTTGAATATCTTTATCCTCCGGAGACAAGATTTGAGGAGATAGAAAAAATTGCTGGATATATTAAAGAGGGAAAATCTTGCCAACTAATCTCTCTACCAGGGGTGGGCAGATCAAACCTATTTGGTCTACTTTCTTTTAATAAACATGTTCGAGCAAAACATTTTGGAGAAAATGCAAAATGGTTTCACTTTGTTTATATGGATTTTTCCGAAATCACAAACAGAAGCTTGGAAGATGTAAATAAATATATTTTTCTTTCTTTAACCGATTCCTTAAGAGATAGAAAGCTTGGAGAAGAATATATTAAGGTTCAACAAATCTTTAAAAAACATCTTGAATATGGAGACGAAATGGTTCTTTTTCAGGGCTTAAAGGAAGCAATTGATTATCTTGCTTTGGAAAAAGAACTAACTCTTGTTTTTCTTTTTGACAAGTTTGCTGAATATATTCCGAACATTAATTCGCAATTTTTTACAAATTTAAAAATCTTTAGAAATCGTGCAAAATATCGTTTTTCAGTTGTGTTTTCATTAAACAGGTCACTAGACGAACTTATTGAACCAATTGTCTTTAAGGATTTTTACGAATTTGTGGCTGATAATCTAGTGTTTTTACCTTTATTTGATAAGCCGGGTATTGAATTTAGACTCTCATATTTGGAAAAAATAACAGGTAAAAGAATTAGTGATAAAAAATTAGACTTAATTCTATCTTTAACAGGAGGGCACGGAAAACTAACAAGAGTTGCAATGGAAACAGTGCTAACTACCGAAGGTGAAAACAAAGAGGATTTATCTAGTTTTTTATTGACACAAAAAACAATTCAAGGATGTCTAAGAGAAATTTGGTCATCTTTCAATCCCTCTGAGCAAGAAGAAATAAAAAACAACAAAAAATTTTCTGATTATTTGCAAAAAATTAACCTTGTTAAGAATAACAAGGTCGCTATTCCTCTTTTGATAAATTACGCAAAAGAAATAGTTGCCAAAGAGCCACAAAAAATTATTTTTGATGAGAATAAAAAAGAAATCTTAATTGGCAGCACGAATTTATCCGAAAGATTGACTGATCTTGAATATAAATTATTAAGATTTTTTATTGAAAACAAAGAAAAAATTTTAACAAGAGACGAAATTATTAACTATGTCTGGCAAACAAAGACCACCGAAGGAGTTTCAGATCAAGCTTTGGATCAACTGATTTCCAGAATTAGAAAAAAGATCGAAGCAACTCCAAATGATCCAATTCACTTGCAAACAATTAAAGGAAGAGGGTTTAAATTTAATCCTTAATACTTGCAATTAGCTTAGTTTTTAATTTACTATAAAAGTGTGAAAAAACTAATCCTGCCTTTTTTCTTGTTTGTTTTTTTACTCCTCTTCCCTGTTAATAAATCTTTTGCAGCTAATTGCTTACCAGGTCAACTATCAGAAGGTCAAACTGGTTGCACAATAGGAAACACTCCTGGTCTTCAAGGAAATTGCTGTTCAGGACTTATTTGTCAAACCGCTTTAGGAATAAACCAATGTGTTAATCCAGACGGCACGACCCCACCCACAACTTCCACCACTAAGCCCAGTGTTGTTTTCTGTACTAAAAATGGGAATAGTTGTAACACAAATGAAGACTGTTGTTCTTTAGTTTGCTCCGTAGATACCAACAATCCTGTCCAGAATCAAAAAAAATGTTTTGAGGTTGAGCCTACCTGGCCGGCAGCAAAATGCCAAGCACCAAATGAAGTTTGTGAAAAAGACATTAATTGTTGTTATGGAAGCTGCATAGAACAGGGAGGAGCAAAAATCTGCATGGAGGATGCCCCTAGCTCCAATAATCCTCCTCCTTGCTCAGAATGGCAAGATGGAAAATGTATAAAAATTGCAACAGGACTTGGAATTGATATTCCAACTGATGTTGAAGGAATAGTAAAAACTTTTTTTGGAATAATTTTAAGCATTGCGGGAGCGACTGCAACTCTCTTGTTTATTTATGCAGGTTATAAAATTATGGCAGCAAGAGGAAATCCGGAGAAATTCCAGGAAGCCAAAGATAGGTTTACCTCAACAATTCTCGGCCTCTTGTTTATTATTCTCTCTCTTGTTATATTGCAAATTATTGGAGTTGATCTTTTACAAATACCAGGATTTAAATAATGATAAAAGAAATTGCCTTAACTATTGGAGGAAAAAATATCGAAGCACCCGGAGGAATCCCAATGGGGGGAACAAATGTATTGCCAAAAGTTGTCGGTGGACTTGTTATGGCTTTATATTTAGTTGCTATTTTCTTTTCCCTAATTATGCTTATATGGGGAGGACTAAACTATACGATGTCTGCGGGAAACAAAGAAAAACTTCAAACTGCTAAAGATAAAATTAAATTTGCACTCATTGGTCTTGTCGTTGCTCTTCTTGCTTATCCTCTGGTAACAATTTTTCTCAAAATGTTTGGACTTACTCTTTTTTAATTACTTGACAAGTCAAATAAAACATCGTACGATTAATTAAAGATGAAAAGAATAGGTTCAGTTTTAACTTCTGCCGCTTCTTATCTTATTCTGGCTCCAACAGTTCTTGCAGTAACAAACGCAAACCCATCTGAAGGACTCGAGGGTCCTTTTGCAGGACTTGGTAAAATTGGAGAAAATCTCGGAGGAACAATTGGAAGACTTATAACTGCAATTTTTGTAATTGCTGCTATTATCTCCCTTTTCTACCTAATTTATGGAGCAGTTAAATGGATCATCTCCGAAGGAGACAAACAAAAAGTTGCAGATGCCAGAAACCATATTATTGCGGCTTTAGTAGGACTAGTAATTGTGTTTCTTTCCTACTTCATAATGAGTATTATTTTAGGTATCTTTGGACTTTCCTTCAACGATCTCCAAATTCCAAAAATTACCCTTCCGTCTAATTAAATCCTCTTGTGTTTTTAAACTACCTTTGTTAAGCTTTTTTTATGGGCTTATTTACTTTTTTTGCACTTCCCATTGGCTCATCCTGGGGGGACTGCGTTAAAGATGATGTTGCCACTTTATCCTGTATTCCTATTCTTTTTACAAACCTCGTAAATGGCGCTTTAGTTATGGCTGGAGTTTTTGCTCTGTTTTTAGTAGTTTGGGCTGGATTAAAATATATTAACTCCAGAGGAGATGCGAAAAAAGCAGAAGACGCCAAAAAAACCCTATCCTATGCTTTTCTGGGACTAGTATTGATCTTTTTTTCCTTCTTTCTGGTGTACTTCATTTCTGCGGTAACAGGAGCGGAATGTATTCGTTTTTTTGGCACCCAAGGTTTTGGCAGCTGCAAGTAACATCTTTTCAAATCATTCCGAAAAGGGATGGAATTTCCCAGCAGCCATTAAGGGAGCTGATATTACAAGGGGCATAAATAGAAACAGTAATAGCTTTAAAGCTTTTTTTCTGTTCATGGTTCTAAAATACTCAGAAACTTTACCTTTGACTCCCTTAAAAGCTTCTTTATGCTTGGCAGCAGCTTCATCAATCATTTTCTGTCCATCAGGAGTATCTAGTAAGTAGCTTTCCATACCTGATGGAAGTTTTCCATCTGCCCTTGTAAAGGAATTGATTAATTTTTCTTTTGCCATGGTTTTTAATCTCGCTAAGTCTTCCTGCTTTAATGCCGAAAGCGTTTCTTTTGCAGAAGACTTAAGGGCATTTCTTTCTTCTACGGTTAGAGTTTTTGGATCAACCCCTTTAACAAGCGCTGCCATATAAGCATCTTCTCCGTCCTCAACTAAAATGCGAGCATCAAGCCACATATTTGGTCTGTCAAAAACTTCCTTAACCTTTTTAACCCTGCCATTTCTTCCTGTAACAGCTCTTTTCGTGCTGTAGCGGGAGTCAATTGCTTTTTCAATGGTTTCAATGGCTTCTTTTTCTTTTTCAGTCGTTGCTTTTTCTTTCATGACTTTAATTTCCGCCTTAATCTCTTGCTCAGCTTGTTCTATGGCTATATTCAGATGTCTGGCAACTGCTTCAGGAATCGCATTTTTCGAATTTTCTTCTAAAACTTCTAAATCCTCCCTTCTTGAAAGCTTTGCTAAGTCTAGGTCTGCTTGTGCCTGCCCTATCTCGCTTGGTAATGTAAAAATCTCTCTTTCCAGTCTTGCAATTTTTTCTTCAGTTGTTTCAGTTTCTCCTGTTTGTTGTTCATTTTCTAGTCCTTTTCTTCCCTCTCTAAGCGCCTCACGTAAAGCATCTCTTTTCGTTAATGCTTTTTCCAGTTTCTCTTTAAATCCGCCTGTGTCTTCTTTTCCTGGAATAAGTTTTCCTGACCAGAGCTGAATGTCCTCGTTGGCGCTTACTAGATCTTGCTCTAAAGAAGTTAGCTCTTGTTTTGTTGTCGGGATGCGCATCTTTTCACTCCCCTCTTCCTCTGATACCCCTATTGCTGAAGTTTCTGCTAGTCCTGTTTTTTCTTTTAAGCCTTCTAGCTCTTTCCTTTTATTTTCCAAGTCATTTTTAAGTTTATCTACTCGTGCCTGAGCAGCATCAATATTATTAGCAATTGGCTCTGCTCCATATATTTCATCATAAATCTGAACAAGCTCTTCTGAAGATTGAGTAATTAAGCTATCTAAATAAGGAACGACAGCTGTCGGGGGCAAAGAGTTAAGCAGAGCCTCTCCTTCAGGTTTTTGTCTAAGCATATGAGCTACCTGATCTCGAATAGGAGCTTTTTGAGCATTACTTAACGAGGCGTAGTCCTTGATTACAGATTCCAATCTGCCTTTCTCTTCGACAACTTTTTTATGTAGCCTTTGCTCTTCATGGCTTCTGACCACCTTGTCCGCAGTTTCATCATACTTTCCGGTAAAGCTTTTTTCTACAAACTCCCTTCCTTTTTTAGTATCTACTTCCGCTACATTTCCCCCGCCAAAACTCTCTTGACCAGCTAATTCACGGAGTGCTGATTCAGGATCATTTAAATCTCTTTTTTCCTCTATGCTTCTTGCAAGCACAGCTCCAGGCCTATTTTCCTCGCCTGTTTTTGTCCTTGTTTCTTTTGTTGCAAGTCTTAGAGCACCTTCTCTTATGTCTCCTTTTGTAAAAACTGGTGCTGCAGCAGCTGGCTCTGGCATAAAAATACTCCTTTGATTCAGTCTATTTAGATTTGATGAAATTGTCAATTCTCTTGTCAATGCTTCTTTCATTTGTTGGCATTTTAACAGTCCATAAGTAGCTGCGCTTTATATATTCCTGACAGAAGAGTAACAAATTAGGAGTTTTCGACAGTTTTTGTTAAAGTTAATGCCTCATCTATTTTTCCTTCTTTTACCAGAGCCAATGCTTCGGTTACCACATTTTGTTCCAATTTTCTCTCTATTTTTCCATCTTCAATTTCGTAAAGACTGGTAAACTCTGGCCAATTCTCAGAAAGGTCATAAAGAAAATTCACCAAGGTTGCCTGATCTAAAACTAAAGAAATTTTAACTAGCACAAAGCTAGAAATTTTGGCAGCATCCTGAGGACTAAATAGATCTTTCTTCAAGCCTTCGAGTATTAAATCAAGTATTTTATTTTCGATTTCTTTTTTACGATCTGTATTAAATTCCACCTTTTCATAGTAGGTTAGTGAGCAGATAAAAGTCAAGAAATTTAAATATGATTAAGATTTTTCACGCCAGGCTCATTCACCATTTTTTTTGACCTATTTTGATTCTCTTGAAATAGGATTTTTCACGTTATACATTATTTTTATATGGAAAATCACCCAATTCCGCAAGATATTACAGGCTTTCAGTTTAAGTTAATTGGGAATATGACCATTAAGCAATTTGCATATCTTGCCGGAGGGATTGTTATGGGCTGGATTTTCTTCGCCCTACCAATTCCGGGAATTATTAAATATCCATTTACTTTTTTATTTGGACTAACAGGTGTTGCTCTTGCCTTTTTGCCATACGGAGGAAGACCTTTAGACATAATGATTGGAAATTTTTTTAACGCCCTTTTTAAACCTACTCAATTCGTTTATCAAAAATCAGGTGGTATGTTTTATTGTCCTCCCATTTCAGCAAGATCAATCCAGGATGCTTCAAATCGACAGACAACAGATGCAAGCACTCTTTCAGGAGAGAGGTTGCAATCATTCCTAGGATCACTTCCCAAAAGATCTAAAAACAAACTCGATGAAAAGGAAATGGTCTTTTTTCAGTCTTTATCCGGACTTTCCCAAGCACCGGTGGCACAGGCAAATACCCCTTCTTATGTTGCTCCCGTAGCTTTTGCAAACCAAGCTGTCCAGAATCAAGAAAAACCAAAGGAAACAGAGAAAACTGATAATGCTCCTGCTAAAGAAGAAGACCTAGAAAATGAAACAAAACACTTACAAGAAGAGTTAAGCGTAGCAAAAAAGCTGGAAGAAACCCAGAAAGATACAAAAAGCTTTAATGCAGCTCATGAAAAAGTATTAGAGCTGGAAAAGCTACTCAATGAAACTGTTACCCAAAAACAAGCTTTGGAAGAACAGCTATTTTCTTTAAACAAGCAGCTTCAACAAGAAAAAATAGCTACATACCGACCTTCTGTTGCAACTGAAGATGTTAAAGAACAAACTAAAAACGTTCGCATGGTTCCCAAGGAAATGGGTAAAAAGATTGGCCTCCCAACTCCGTCCGAATTTCCAAATATCATTGCAGGGATTGTAAAAGACCCAAGGGATAATCCTCTGCCAAACATACTGGTTGAGGTAAAAGATAAAGCTGGAAATCCAGTACGAGCATTTAAAACCAATGCGATTGGGCAATTTTCATCTGCAACGCCTTTGTCCAATGGCACTTACACAATTGAGTTTGAAGATCCAAAAACTCAGAACAAATTTGATGCAATTGAATTTGCCGCAAACGGAGAAATCATTTTGCCGCTTGAGATTATTTCGGTTGACACCAGAGAAGAATTAAGAAAATCATTGTTCACAAATTAATGAAAAAAGCTGCCCAAAAAATTCACGCTACTACACAAAAATTCACAGAAATTGAGGATATTTCTGATGACATAGTGCTTTTGGCAGGAGGAAATGCTTGCTTGATGATTGAAGTAACGTCTACCAACTTCTCGCTTCTCTCAATAGAAGAACAGAATTCTAAAATTTATTCCTATGCTTCTCTTTTAAACTCGCTTTCTTTTTCAGTACAAATCATAATCATAAGTAAAAAACTTGATGTTACTTCCTACTTAAAACTTCTAGACGTAGAAGCTAAAAAAACTCAAAATAAACTCTTAGCGGAACAAATTGGACTATACAGGGACTTTGTTCAAGAATTAGTTAAAGTAAATACTGTGCTTGATAAAAAATTCTATATCTGTATCCCTTATTCATATCTTGAAAAAGGAGCTGCTCTTACGGCAGGCGCTGCAATGAACAAGAATTCAAACAAACAGCAGGTTTTTATTGATCAGGCTAAAGCTTCTCTTCATTCTAAAGCTGAAAGCATTCATTCGCAACTTTCTAGACTTAACTTGCGGGCTAAAACTCTGGAGAAAGAAGAGCTTATTAAGCTTTACTATGAAATATATAACGACGGATATATCGAAGTAAATCAGGCCTCTGATAATATGAAAAATCCGGTTGTTCGAAAGGAGGAAAAATAATGGGACTTTTTGGTAAAAAAAAGAATCAAGCTCCTCCTCCAACTGCTCCGACATCCGTACCATCAACCGGAGAATTAGCCAAAATAGAAAAAGGTATGGTTGCCTTAACAGACGTTATTGCCCCTTCTTCTGTAGAAGTAGATTTTCAGTATATCCGTGTTGGCGAAAAGTTTTATAAAACATTTTTTGTCGTAGGCTACCCTCGTTTTGTTTCTGCAAACTGGTTACAACCTTTAATTGATTTCGATCATTCCATGAATGTTTCCATGTTTGCCTATCCCACCTCATCTCCTGATGTTTTGTCCGACCTAAGACGCAAGATTGCGGAAATGGAAGCAACGATTTCTTCCCAGGTGGAAGCAGGTCAAGTAATTGATCCTAAAGTTAGGGCTTCTCTTGATGATGCCTTAGCAATTCAAGACCAATTAGCAAAAGGTGTTGAGCGATTTTTTCAATTCAGCCTATATATCACCCTATCCTCAGACAGTGTAAAAGAACTTGAAGAAGCTTCAAAAAAACTCTTAGCAACTCTTGGCTCGATTATGATGCTTGCTAAAACCGCAACTCTGCAAATGGAGGACGGATTTAAATCAACAATTCCTTTAGGCCAGGACAGATTGTTTATAACCAGGAATATGGACACAACATCTCTTGCTTCCACTTTTCCATTCACTTCAGCAACTTTAACTCAAGATAAAGGAGTAATGTATGGCATAAACGAGCAAAACGGCTCATTAATTATTTTTGACAGATACTCTCTGGAAAATGCAAACGAAATAGTTTTGGGAAAATCAGGATCAGGAAAATCTTACTTAATTAAATTAGAAGCTTTAAGGCAATTTATGTTTGGAACAGAGGTAATCATTATTGATCCTGAAGGAGAATATGAGTCTTTGACTAAAACTTTAGGAGGAGAGCACGTTGCCTTTACCGCTTCTAATCCGGTGAAGATTAATCCTTTTGATCTCTCCGGAATGTACGAGGAAGGAGAAAATGAGCTAGGACTAAAGATTTTATCTCTACACGGACTCCTGAGAATTATTATGGGAGACCTGGACCCTGCACATGATGCAATTCTTGACAGAGCCTTGGTTGAGACCTACAGACAAAAAGGAATTACGACTGATCCTGCAACCCAAAAAAAGCAACCTCCTTTAATGGAAGACTTATATAAAGTCTTAATCGGCATGGAAGATCCTCAAGCAAGAGAGCTCGGCTTAAGGCTTGAGAAATTTATTAAAGGAAGTCTTAGTGGTATTTTTAATCAGCAATCAAATTTTGATTTAGTTAATCCTCTAACCGTCTTTAACATTAAGTCTCTTGAAGATGAGCTTAGGCCAGTTGCAATGCATATTGTTTTAGATTTTGTCTGGACTAAAGTAAGAAAAACTTTAAAGAAACGCTTGTTAATTTTGGACGAAGCTTGGTATGTCATGAAATATCCTGATTCTGCCTCTTTTGTTTACAGTATTGCCAAAAGATCCAGAAAATATTACCTGGCACTAACTACAGCCACTCAGGATGTTCAGGATTTTCTTTCTACCGATTATGGTAAAGCAGTTTTATCTAATTCTTCTATTCAGATGCTTCTTAAACAAAGTCCGACTGAAATAGATTTAATTTCCCAAGTATTTTACCTTTCGCAAGGAGAAAAAGAACTTCTACTTTCTGCTGATATCGGCGAAGGGCTTTTCTTTGCCGGACAAAGTCATGTTGCCATGAAAGTAATTGCAGCACCTTTTGAGCACACCATAATTACGTCTAATCCCCAAGAGATTCTAAAAATGAAAGAGGAAGAAGCAGCCGAAGAAAAAACAATTGAACAACCAGAAGCTCCCGCTTCCCTGACATCGCCAATTCAGGAGTCGTCAACAATTGAGCCGATTCAACCTGCACCAGCAGCTCCTCCTGAAAATCCTGTTGTTGTACCATCTACTGAAAATCCGATTTCACCTGGAGCTCCAAATGAAAATCCAGTCCCTGTTGTTCCAAAACTTTAACGTATGAATCCAGATAAGGTTAAGCAAATCTTTGACGCAGTCATTAAAGCAAACCCCCAACATAAAGCTCTTGTACAATTGCTACGAAAATCTATGGCAGCAGGACCTAGTTCGCAAATTTTTGAAAAAGCCTATGACCGACTAATAAAAGCTCCTGGATTTAGGCTTCCCCCTCAAGCCGGAACTGACACTGAAGTTTTTAAGAGGGCTCTTGTTGATACTCCAGCCTCAACTTGGATTGAGTTGCAACATGAAAATAATCCGCTTCAAGAAGAAACTGTAGAAGAAGAGACAGAAACAGAGACTTCTGATACTAGAGAGGAAAAAGAAAAAAATCATCGAGAACAGACACATGCACCTCATGTTGAAAAAAAACCAGTCCCAATAGATCCTGAACGCTTTAACAAGGCAATTAAGAAAGAGGTTGTCAATAAAATGACAAATGGAAGAACCAGTGATGAATACAGGCTTTCGGAAAAAGCAGTTTTTGAAGATTGGATAAAAGACCAAAAAAACAAAAAGCTTACCCCTGAGGAATATAAAGAAACTCAGGAATATAAAGACAAGGTAGATGAACATTTTGCTAACACTCATCGTGAGGATTTTGATAAAAATTTTGCTGCTGAGAAAACTAAAGTATATTTAAATCCAAACGATGACCCTGTAATAAAAGAGTATAAAAAAATGCTGGTTGAAAATCGCGATCAACAAGATAACGATAGCAATAACCAAAACAAGGCAAGCGCAAGACAGTCAATCAGACAAACATTTAAAGAACAATTTAAAGAAAAAGCCGAGGGCTACCAAATATCAGAAACTCCAGAAGCCTTAGAAATAAGCGATCCGAATATAATCGAAGGTAATTTTCGCGTAATTAACGATATGCCAGCAGGAGAAAGCATTCCGGTTGAGTCATCGTTTAGCCCCGAAGCTCCTGTTCAAAACATTAGCCAGGAAGTGCCAAGAATCCATACAAGATCAATTCCTCAGACTCCAAGAGCTGCTGCTTCAGAAGAAGGCGGATTTATGACCAGAGGAATTAATTTTTTTAACAGCTTTCCTGGGAAAAATTTCTTAAAATTTGGTCGATTTGGCGCAGGAGGTGGTGGGGCTGCGGCAGGTGGCGCTGCTGCCGGTGGAGGAGAAGCTACAGTTGTCGCAGGAGGAGCGGTTGCTGCTGCCGGTGGAGGAGAAGTGGCAATAATTATCATTATCATAATTTTGATAATCGTCTTGTTGGTTCTTCTTATCATTTTCGGAAGCAAACTTTTAAGAGATAGTGCAAAAAGCTATGTGACAATTACAAAATCCGTGGACAAAACAGAAGTCCCCAATCCACAGCCGGGATCCACACTGTCGGACATGACTTTTACGATTAACGTCTCCTACCCAGGAACGTTTAACAAGCTCAATATCGCTGACCCTATTCCTCAAAATGCCGAATTTGTAAGCGCAACAGGAAACTACACATTAGATCAGGATTCAAGCGGCAATGTAACAAATGTTAAATGGACAATTCCGGGAACAGCAAATAGCAGCTTAACTGCGGTTGACGCTGGAGCACAGGCTGGTTTTTCTTTTGATGAAGCCAAGTTTAAAAGCTATGGTTTTCCAACCCCTCAGCAAGAAGCATTGCCCCAGAGTGGCTTGAACATGTGGAAAACCTATATAATGAAACATGCCGCAAAAGCTGCACAAATCACCGGGACAGACATCGGAATTATCGGCATGTGGCCAATTTACGAAGGGAACCCTTCCACTTTTTACGACAATTGTAACGACGGCAAAAAAGGAGGCGATTTTAATCCCAACACAATATGTCTTTTTAACAACTGGCAAGTTGGATATGGAGTTAGACCAATGGAAACCCTCTCTTACCTTCAAGAGGCTTTTGACAACATGCATCCGGGAGAAAGCGTTCAAAGCGTAGGACAGGCTGTAATAAATGAATCTGCGACCAGAGACCCAAAGAACAAAATTACAAACTTATCGACTTTTCCCAATGTAGGCATCGACGATATCGTAAAGAATGCTAAGAATGATTCCCAGAAGCGTCTTTTAGCAGGAATCTTAATGAAAGACGATGCAATAGGAACATTTGTGGTTGCAAAAGTCTTTAGGGGCATTCAAGGACCTAGCATGGCAAGCACAATGAAGGGATGGAGCGAATCATATTACAAACCACAAAAAATTATTAATTACATTAAGGGGGTTTATGATGCAGGACTATCTGATGCATCTTCGCCAACACAAGGAGAATCTGTTCAGCTTACCCTACGTCCAAAAGCAACGACAAAAGACGATTATATTGTCAACCAAGCATCAGTAGAAGTAATAGGTGGCCAAGCTGGACAATGCACGCCTGGAGACACAACGAGTATCGCCACCCAACCCGTTACCCCTAAATCAAGTTACTCATACGAGCAAAAGGTTGGGATTTTTGGAGATCCTGGAGGCAAACCAACAAGCTGTAATGCCTGCGGAACTCCGCCTAATCAAAATTGGGAATCACAAAATATAGTTTCGGGAACTTTTTTTGGCTTTCCTATCAAGATGCATAGACTTGCTTTGCCATATCTCAAAGCTGTTGAGGCAGAAATAAAAGCAAGCCCTGATCCGGCAACGAGAAACTATAAAATTACCAGTGTTGGAGAAGCCGGATACTGTTTTAGACAAACAAGCACCGTCAGTGGATGCGGAGGCCCAAGCAATCATTCTTTTGGTACAGCCATCGACCTTAACCCAAGCACAAACAGACAGTGTCCTGGAGGATGTTGGCATGATATACCAAATGGGCTTGTTGAAATAATGAAAAAATGGGGTTTTGCTTGGGGAGGAAATTTTAGCTCTAAATATATAGACTACATGCATTTTGAGTGGCAAGGAGCAGATCCAAATTCTCCGACTACCCAAGCAGGCACTCAAGCAACTTGTCCAGCTGGAGGAGAAAACGTAAGCCTTGGAGAAAACATTGCTCCAAACCAAAACACTTGTAATGGAAAATATAAGCTGGTTGGAGGAGAACATAACGGCAATAACTTTGGAGATCCTTCCTGTGAGCTTGCCCAATCTCCTTCGGTTGTTTTTGAAAAATGGCAACCTCAGCAATATCTGGTAAATCTTCTACAGCAGCTTGATCCCGGAAATGTTAGATATTGGATAGGCATAGCAAAATGTGAATCTGGTTTTGATCCAAATGCGTATTTCGCAGGAGCCACAAATGGAGCTGCCCACGGACTTTTCCAAATGGACTACAGCAGACCAGATCCCTATCAACCAATTGGCGCTAAGGGACTTAATGGAATATATGACAGGGGAGACGTTATCTGGAAAATTCAAACCAGTAACGCAATAAGCTACAATAATAACTTAATTAAGCTTGGGTTAAAATGGAGATATTGGGCCTGTGCAAGATCCCAGTTTGGTCTTTGGTAATATGAACATTTATTCTAGAAAAACAAAAAAAGTTATCCTTATTGCCTCAGCAATTCTTGTTGTTTTATATTTTATCTTTGTAATATTTCTTAGCTTCCTTCCAAGTAAAAAAATAGCCAAGAATCAGGAAACACCATACCCTACGGGAACAATACCCTGGCAAAAACAAAAAACTTATAATCTAATCAGCAAACCTGCTCCCCTTTCAACAGACGATTTCGAAAGATTGATAATTAGTGTTGAAAACAGACGAGAAATTCCAACAGAAGACGCCAAGATTAGAGAAGAGCTAGTTGCTAAAGCACAAGACCAAACAGCGGACATCTATACATCTCCTGCTTTTAAAATTAGATATGTTTCCGACGCTAATCTGTTTCAGGTGGAAATATTAACAGACGATATTGATTACGCAAGAACAGAAGCCTTTAAATGGTTTTCAAAACAAGGCTTAAACACTGCTTGGCTATGTGATTTGCCAACCATTTTCTTTAAAAACCCTACTCAGCAAAAAGGATCGAGGTTAGAAATTTATGAGTGTTCACCAAATAGCTATCATGATTAAAGTTCTTACAATAAGTCTTGTTCTTTTTGGATTAACTATTATTTTTCCTAAAAGCTTGCTTTTTGCGAACTACGTTAATCCAAATGCGCCAATTTTTAAGCAAAACCTCAAAACAGATAGTGGGGTCAGTAACTGTGTCGTTGTTAAGGTGGGAAACCCAACGAAACAAGCGCCAATTTGTCAAAACGGAAGCGATGGTACGACAGGCGGATCCGGCCCAACAACGACTAGTGATGTTCCGCTTTACAAACAATGGGATCCAAGATGGGGAAAAAATAGTTATGGTTGTGGAACATCCATTTCCTCTGCTGGTTGTGGGGTAACATCACTTGCAATGGTAATCTCCTATTGGACTGGAAAAGAGGTGCTACCCTCTGAGACAGCACAATCAGCACTTAATCATGGATGGAGAGTTTGCAATCAGGGAACATCTTGGTCGGCAATGATTGGAATGCCGGGTCTTTATCGGTTAAAATCAAAGTCAATAGGATGGGAAGAAGCAAAAAGATATCTCGCTCTAAACATTCCTATTATTCAATCTCATGCACCGGGATATTTTACCAACGGTGGGCATTTTATCGTCCTTACCGGCATATCAGGAACTGGCAGCTATTTGGTTAATGACCCTGACGGAAAACACAGAACAGAAGCATCAGAGTCGCAAATTAAAGCATCTCTGAAGAGCAGTTGGGTAATAACAAAATGAAAAAAATTTACATTTCAATCTTCACCTTAATCTTAGTTTTTATATTAAGCGTAATCATCTTTACAACCCTTAGAACAGGAGACCTCAATGTAACATCATCTCCAAGCGGTGCCCAATTTATCCTTAATAAAAAAGTTTACTACACTCCTGCTGAAATAAAAAACCTCCCTGTTGGGAAGTACCTTATTACAGTGCATAACGATGGCTATAAAGACGAACAGCACAATGTCGAAATCAAGAGTCTTTCAAGAACCTCCTTAAATCTCGATATGCAAACTCAATCAAAAGAAGAATCAATTCTTGAGGAAGAAAAAACGTGGCTTCCCTACTTTAACAATCAAGAGAAGACTATAAAAGAAAGCGTTTCTGAGAGGGAAATCAAAAATCCTCTTACAAAATTTCTGCCTTTTTCAACCGGCTCAATTATTTTTGATTATGAAGTAGACAAGAACAATTCCGTAAGTTATTTTGTTACGGGTCTTCCCAACAAGTCTTATGTTAAAAGTGATTACGAAAAGAGCGTGAAGGATTTCATCTTGTCCAAGGGAATTGATCCAAACTCTATTACAATATCTTGGAGGTAGTTAGTTTTGAACTCTAATTGGCATTATTAAATGCAGGAAGGTTGGGTCTTTTTTAATCCTAAAAACTCCGGGGCTAAGCGGTCCGCTCATCTCAAAAATTATCTCTTCTCCTCCAAGTACTGATAAGGCTTCAAGCAGGTATCTTGCATTAAATGCTATCTCGCTTGTCTCCCCATCAGTTTTTGCTTCTATATCTACTGTGTTTTCTCCAACCGATGGCGTATTGGCCGAAACCACTATCTTTTCTTTATCAATATTTAGCTTAATAATGTTTGCGGTTTCTCTTGCAAAGACAGAACACATCTTTACTGCACCCAACATCTCTTCCCTATTAAAAGTGGTTGACACTGAAAAACTAGCTGGGATAATCTTTGCATAGTTTGGATACTCTGCTTCAATGAGCCTTCCTATAAGAATGGAGTCAGCCTGCTTAAAAACAACCTGGTTGTTTTCTTTGGAAAGAAAGACCTCAACATCCTCTCCCTCATCTTTAAGTCCAATCACTTCTCTTATAACCCTTGCTGGAACAAGCAAGGTTCCCGATTCTCCCTCTGCCTTCAGATCAACAGCAAGTCCTTTTTTCAACGACAGTCTGTAGCCGTCTGTTGCTACTATTTCAAGTCCTTTGTCGCCCCTGCTCATTAAGACGCCTGAAAGAGCAGGTCTTCCCGAATCTTGACTGGCCGAAAACACGACCCTGGGGAATTCTTCTTCAATTATTTTTCTTTTAATAGTTCCGATTTTCTGGCCTTTGTTTTCATAAAGTTTAGGGAATTCTTCTGCAGGCATTGTTTGAAAAACAGAATGCATCTTCTTTCCTTTTACATCTAGGTTTGTGCCAACCAGCTTGATTGTGATTTTTTCCTCATCAATATTGCTAAGAAGGTCTGAAAAGGTTTTGGCAGGAATTGTAATTTCTCCTTCTTCTTCTATGTTTGCAGGCGTTTCAACAATCACTCCTATCTCTAGGTCTGTTGCACTTATTCTAAGTTTTCCTTTTTTTGCTTCAAGCAGAAAGTTCGAGAGAATTGGTAGCGAACTCCTTCCGGATATTGCGTGATTAAGAAAAGATAACTTTTTCTGTAAGTTTTCTGTAAGAAAAACAAACCTCATAAGATTTATATATTTGTAGTTGTAGTAGTGTATAGGGAAAAGTGGAAAAAAGCAAGACTAATGTAAAAACGCAGGCTATTAAAAAGTGGATAAAATGTTGAAAAAAACGTGGATAACTAGTTGATAAGATTATGGTTTGTAGTAATCCACAGTCTTTCCCCGATTAAACTCGGTTATTCCCATGATTTCCTCTGACAATTTTGTCTTTGTTAATAAGCTCTCTATTTTAGAAACACCATGCATAATCGTGGTATGGTCTCTTCCTCCCAAGAGGTTTCCGATTTCTATATAGGTAAGTCCAAGCTCTTTCTTGAGCAGAAACATGGCTATTTGTCTGGCTTTAACCAAAGAGGCGTCTCTCTTAGCTCCTTTTATTTGGGTGGTTTTGATGCCATAGAAAGAGCAAACGTTTTTAATTATTTCATCAGGATGAAACGAAGAGACCTGAGTGTCGTTTTTTTTGTAATCCAAGACTTCTTCAAGAAGCGCTGGAGTTATCTCTCCTCCTCTTGATCGAGCTTTGGTGATAATTCTAAGAAGTAGTCCCTCCAAGCTTCTTCCATCCCTGTTTTTTTCAGCAATTATTTTTGCGTCTTCTATAGATAAGCTAAAATCGTGCTTTTTTGCTTTTATCAAAAGAATTGCTGTTCGTAGTTCAAAGTCAGGAGCGTCTATGTCTACTGTTAGTCCCCCATCAAATCTTGAGAGAAGTCTTTTTTCCACTTTTTTTATTTCAGATGGGGGTCTATCTGAAGAGAGAACAATCTGCGATCCGTTATCAACGAGAATGTTAAATGTGTGGAACAATTCTTCCTGAACTTTTTCCTTTCCTGCTATAAATTGAATATCGTCAATTATTAAAAGATCTACGTTGCGGAATTTTTTCTTCATTTGAGAAGTTGAGTTTGTTCGGATTGCCTCCACAACATCATTTGTAAACTCCTCACTTGTTATGTAGGCAATTCTTTTTGTTGGAGATTTTTTATATACATCATTTGCGATAGCTTGCATTAAGTGGGTTTTGCCAACCCCTACTGGACCATAGATAAAAAGAGGGTTGTAGGCTTTTCCCAATTTTTTGGCAACTGTTGTCGCGGAAACAAAAGCAAGCTGGTTGCTTGCGGAAACAGCCAAGTTTTCAAATGTATATTCGGCTCTTACTCTATTAAGATGACCGATGAAGGGAGCTTTATCTTGGGGCTCCTGTCTTTCTTGTGATGAAAAAAGAGGACCTGCCTTTTCTGCCTTATCCTCCGGAACGATCACCTTTGGAATAAAAAGTATTTCCAAGTCTTTACCTGAATGTTTATCCAAAGACTTTTTAATAACTTCGTAAAACCTTCTTTGCAAGAGGTCGATTATCATGCTGGATTCAGCAGCAACAGTTGCAATATTATCATTCACAGACAAAAGCACGGTGGGTTTAAAAAGGGTTAAAAAGTTGGCGCGGGAAATTTCGGTTTCAATTTCACCGAGTGTTATATTCCACAATTTTTTTAAATCAGTTTCCATAAAAGAGCCTGCCCTCTTTGATAAAGATATCCCAGGGGTTTAACTATAGTAATGTGGATAACTTTTTGTCAAGATACTACAACTGGATATTAATGCATCGTTTTTAAACAGCGTCTTTTAATGGCGCTTGTTTTTTGGTATACTTTATACTTATGGAAAGGCTAACAAAAGCTAATCAAACAAAAAGAAGCAGAAAACATGGCTTTCTGGAAAGAATGAAAACTCACTCTGGCCAGCTCGTTGTAAAAAGACGAAAAGCTAGAGGTAGAAAAAGACTTACAGTTTAATGCTCAAAAAATTGCATAGACTAGCCAGTGGAAGGATTCTAAACGCTCAGGCATTGTCAACGGAATTTTTTGTTTTAAAATTTGCCAAAAACAATCAAGAGATAAGTAGGTTTGGTTTTCTAGTTTCTAAAAAAGTTGATTCAAGAGCAACAGAGAGAAATAGGCTGAGACGACAAACAAGGAGATGTATTGAAGATAGGTTGTCTCAAGTGTTGCCAGGATTTGATTTTCTATTTATTTTAAAAAAAGAAGCACTTGGTAAAAAGACCGATCAGATTTGTAATCTCGTAGAAGGTGTACTTAAAAAAGAAAAACTTTATAAATGAAAAAAATATTATTATTTTCAATTGGCTTATATCAAAAAGTTTTGTCGGTAATTATTAGAAACATGCTCGGAATAAGTGGTAATTGTAGATATTCCCCTACTTGCTCCCAATATGCTCGCATAGTAATTGCTCAACAAGGACCGTTAAAAGGATCGTTGTTGACTCTTGTTAGAGTTGCTTCTTGTCAGCCGATTAATTTAAAACAACACGGAAAGAAAATAGTTAGATACGCGCAGAAGATAGGACTTATTTAATGACACAATTTATTACAAACATTTTAATCATAATCTATCAAGGATTGATGTTCCTGCATGTTCCTTATGCTCTCGGCTTTGCCATTATCGGACTTACTATTTTAATAAGAATTATTCTTTACCCTTTTATATCAGCCCAGTTAAAAGCATCGAAAAAAATGCAGGATTTAAATCCTCATCTCTCAAAACTTAAAGACCAACATAAAAATGATTCAAAAAGACTTCAACAGGAAACATTGAAACTATACAAAGAGCATGGAGTAAATCCTGCTGCAGGATGTCTTCCTGTCATAATTCAGCTTCCAATAATTTGGGGATTATATTCAGTTTTGCAAAGCGTTGTGAAGCTTGCTCCAGAGAAGGTAGTGCATGAAATTAATCGCCAGCTTTATTTTAGTTCGCTCAAGCTTTCTCAATCATGGGATCCAACATTTTTTGGACTTCCTCTAGGAAAAGCTCCTAATCAGTTGATAAGCCTGGATTCAATTTGGATCTTGATTTTGCTTGTGCCCTTACTAACAGGTTTTTTTCAGTTTGTTCAATCAAAAATGATGCTTCCGCAAGCAGCTGAAATCTCAGCAAAGAAAAAAGATCCAAAAAAGAAAGATGATTTTGCAACTGTATTTCAATCCCAGTCTCTTTACATTTTTCCCGCGATGATCGCTTTCTTCTCATACGGTTTTCCAATTGGACTTTCTTTATACTGGAATACTTTTACAATTTTTGGTATCATACAGCAATACAAAATTGCAGGATTAGGTGGACTAAAAGATTGGAAGGAGAAATATTATGACAGAAAATAACGAAAAAATTATTAAAGAAACAGTAGAAGAGTTGTTAAAATTGCTACAAATTGAAGGTAGTGCTGCTATTGCTGAAACAGAAGAACTTATTAGCGTCAGCTTAGATACTCCAGATAGCGGAATGGTCATAGGTCATCACGGAGATACGTTGGAATCTCTTCAGTTAATCATGTCTCTTTGTATCTCTAAAAAAATAGGATCTTTCAAAAGGGTTTCCCTTGAGGTTGGAGACTATAAAAAGAACCGATCAGAATGGTTGGAAAAACTTGCAGATGAAACGAAGCAAAAAGTAATCAGCGAAAACAAAGAAGTTCATTTATATGATCTAAAATCCTGGGAAAGAAGAGTTGTTCATATGCTTTTCCAAGATGATGAAGAAGTTGAGTCAGAGTCAGTTGGTGAAGGAAAAGACAGGGTCCTTGTTGTTAAACCCAAGAGTTAATCTACTGCAAGCTCTTTTTTTTCTTCTGCTTATCTTCTTGCCGACCCAATTAGGGAAACATTTTTGGCCGGACTTTTCTTTTGTTTACGGAATCAGAAGCGACTATCTTTCCCCTACTTTATATTTTACCGACGTAATAATTTTTGCAATTATTTTTTTCTACATTTTTACCAATGGCAAGAAATTTATAAATTTTAAAACAATCTTATTTATCTCCCCTTTTGCTCTCGGAATTATTGTTGCCAGCAACATATATGCTTTTTTTTACGGGTTTTTAAAATTATTAGAGTACGTGTTTTTGGGTTTGATAGTTGCAAAAAAAATTAAACTTGGCCACAAGGCATTTAGCATATTTTCTTTCACTGTTCTTTTTGAGAGCATTCTAGCAATTGCTCAATTTTTTAATCACGGTTCGTTTGGTTCATTTTTATATTTCTTAGGAGAAAGAAATTTTACGAGCTTAACTCCTGGCGTTGCTAATGCGTCGATAAATGGCCAGCTGGTTTTAAGGCCATATGCAACTTTTTCTCATCCCAATGTTTTAGCGGGATTTCTTGTCTTAGGAATGATTGTGATACTTGTGGCAATTTCAAAAACAAATAGGAAAAGCATTAAGGGTTATTACGTCTTAACCTTGATGATTGGATCTATAGCTCTTTTTATAACATTAAGCAGAACAGCCTTTTTTCTGTGGATTGTAATTTTACTAATTGAATTTTTTTTAAAAATAAAAAAAAGATTTAAGTTACTGATTGGCTTACTTTTCATTTTAATTTTCTTGATTCTCTTGATTCCCTTTATCCCCTTCTCTTCACGTTATATTTTTTCTCAATTCAGTCAAGAATCATTCATTCAAAGATACGACCTGGCATTAAGTGCTTCTCAGACTTTTTTAAATCATCCATTACTTGGAGTTGGTTTGAATAATTATTTATACTACATCCCTTCTTTTTTAAATAACAAAATACTTCTAGTACAACCACCACACAATATTTATTTGCTGATTTTAGTTCAATCGGGAATTTTAGGTTTTTTTGTTTTTGTTAAATTTTTACTTAATACATTTACACAGATAACGAAAAGCTTAAATGACAAAAGATTTTATTATTATCTTTTTTTCTCGGTTTTGTTTTTAGGATTTCTTGATCATTATCTAATTACGCTTCAACAAGGTCAGATTATTCTGACTTTAGTTTTTGCTTTTTGTTGGGCAAGAAGATAGTGCTAAAATAAAAAAGTGCATCAAGTAATAGCAAAAAACACTTTCTTCCAAACAATCGCAAAGATTTTTACAGCCGGGACTGGTTTTTTAATAACCATCTTAATAGCAAAAAGTTTTGGTGCTGCAGGATATGGCGACTTTGTCAAAATTACAACTTTTACCGCCTTCTTCTATTTGGCAATTGATTTAGGATTAAATGCGGTTTTTCTTCAGGAGGAAAATGGTGAATCTAAGTATAAAGATCTTTTCTACTTAAGGGTTTTAATTGCTTTCATAACGTTTTTGATTACAAACGCAATTGCTTTTTTTCTTCCTTATAACCTCCTTCTTAATACGGGTTTTTCAGAAAACGTAAAGCTTGGAATATTTATATTCTCTTTTTCTTTTTTTAGTCAAGCAATTATTTTATCGACCAGCGCCTTGTTTCAAAAAAAACTAACCTATTTCTTTTACATGCTGGCGATAATAATTGGATCTTTAATTAACCTAGCGGCAGTTTATTTTTCAACTACAGTTTTTTCTTCTTTGACAACGACAATCTTTGCTCTTCTATTAGGAGGAGGTATTACTGCTTTTTTTGCAATGATATTTTTAAAGAAATCCGTACTGCCGATTAAAATGGATTATCAATTTTCAAAAAGAATTATTATAAAAGCGTTGCCTTTAAGCATTATGCTAATTTTTAACTTGGTTTATTTTAGAGCAGATACTTTTCTACTCGCTTTTTTTAAGGAATCAAAAGAAGTTGGAATTTACGGTCTTTCCTATAAATTTTTTGATTTTCTTATCGCCTTGCCGCTCTTCTTATCAAATTCAATTTACCCTTTGCTTCTCCAGAACAAGAAAAATTTTCGAAAATTCAACGCCTTAACAAAAACCTATCTTTTAGTCTTCTTATGTGCAGGTATTATATTTGTGATTCCTTTTTGGTTCATCTCTCCCCTTTTTGCAATGATAAAAACAGAATATCTAGAAGCGGTTTTGCCTTTTAAAATTTTATTGTTGTCACTACCAATTTTTTTCGCGACAAGTTTTCTGCAGTGGATTTTTATCTCTTTAGAAAGACAAAAATTCTTAATGTACATATACTTTGTTTCAGCTGTAGTAAATGTTGTGCTTAACTTAATTTTTATTCCAAAATATTCTTATTTTGCATCTGCAGTTATTACGGGTATTTCCGAAACCATAGTTTTTGTTGTATTATTAGTTTCATTGTTCAATCTTAAAATTATACTAGAACAGGAAGTTCAAAGATGAAAAACATTTTAATTTTTACTGATGGAGGAGCTAGAGGAAATCCCGGTCCAGCAGGAATTGGGGTTTATGCTGAAGACGAAAACGGCAAAGAGTTAATAAGCATTGGTGAAAAAATTGGAGTTGCAACAAATAACACTGCGGAATATCTAGCAATAGTTAGGGCTCTTGAGTGGTTATGTAGCCAAAAAAATAAAATAGAAAAAAATGCAAAAGTAACTATTTTTGTCGATTCTCAGCTGGCATATTCCCAGCTTGTTGGATTATACAAAGTAAAAAACGAAAATATTAGAAAGCTTGTGTTTATGGTTAGAGAAAAAGAAGCGCTTCTTGAGATAGGGGTTAGCTATTTCCAAATTCCTCGGGAAAAAAACAAGAAAGCTGATGCTCTTGTTAACCTTGCTCTGGACAATAAGATCTAATCTAATTTACAATTAGATTGACATGAATCCTGCCTTGCTAACTGAAAAGAAAACCCCTTTGCCAGTGCTTATAGTTGATAAAGTTGGCGTTATTGGAGAAACATTATCGATCCAATTATCAGGCGAAGCACTTGTTGTCTTTGTGAGCCAAAAACAAGTTTATAAAAACAACATAATCCACATACCCTATAAAAATAAATTTCCATTAATACCCGATAATCCCTATTCACATGTTTTTGTTGTTGATGATGATATTTTTTCTACTCGCGATGCCTTACCATCATTTCTAAAAAAAGCAAAAGACGAGAACATTCCTTTTACATATATAGCTAATATTTATGAGATAAAAAAAGGACTGATAGATTTAATTTTTGACAATTATAAAAAAAGTAAAGTCGCTCTATATGGAGACGTAGTTTGTAAAAACAGTTCTTTTTTCTCTAACAACCTAAATTACATTATTCACAAGATGAATAAATCCGGAAAAATATGTCTTCCCGGATCAGGGTTGGAACCTTTATACCCGGCCACTTTTAATGATTTAATTTCAGGAATAATGGAAGTTGCTTTTGGAACAGATCTAGAAAATAAAATTTACAACATGTTTCCTAACCATGAAATAACAATGTTGTCATTTGCAAAAGCTTTCCTTGCGCAAAATCCAAACTTAAAATTAGATTTTTCGAAAGAAAACAAAAACAAACAAGCACCTTTAATTTATCGACAGGCAAAATTTATCTTTCCCGAAGATACATTGAATAAAATTGCTATAGAAAACTCTCACAGTGGCAAACAAGAAATAAATGAGATCAGCAATCAGGTTACAAATAAAAAATATAAAAATAAAAAGATGTTTCCTGTCATGCTTGCATCAACAGTTGTCCTTATTCTTGTTTTGCCAGTTCTGTTTACTGCGTTTTTTTCATATCTTGGTCTTAGATCTTTGACAGATTCAATTAGAAATATCGAAAAAGGAGAAGTATCTGCTGCTTATAGAAACACCTTTCTGGCAGAAAAAAGTTTTACGATTGCAAAAAAAACAGAACCGTTATTAAGATTTCAGGCAAAAGTTTTAAATCAGGAGAATAAGCTGAATTTGTTTTTAGAAAATATTAACAGAGGAGAGAAAGGATCTGAGGGAATTCGCTCCTTTGTCCTTGCATTAAATTCTTATCGTGTTCTTTTAGCAGGAACGAGCAAAAACGCGACTGAAGATTTTCGATCAGGCCATCTGAACTTAAAAGATTTCTTAATTTTTTTACAGAGAGAAAAGTTGGAGAATTCGGAAATATCGGCTACTATCCAAAAATACCCTGAGCTTTTTACTTTTGCATCATCATCAATAGATGTTTTGCCAGACTTTCTTGGTCTTATGGGGAAAAGAAAATATTTAGTGCTGTTTCAAAATAACATGGAGCTTCGTCCCGGAGGAGGATTTATTGGGTCATATGCGGTTCTTAACGTTGAAAACGGAAAATTAGAGGAGTTAAAAATACATGATGTTTATGATGCCGATGGTCTTTTGAAGGGACATGTCGAGCCACCTTTCCAAATCAGAAGATATTTGGAAGTACCACACCTTTATATGAGAGACAGCAATTTCGATGTTGATTTTTCAAAAGCAGCTTCAAAAGTTGCTTTTATGTATGCATTAGAAACCGGAGAAAAAGTAGATGGAGTTATCGCAATTGATTTGGGAATGCTTAAAAAGTTATTAGAGGCAACAGGTCCTATTTACGTTCCCGATTATAAGGAAACCGTTACCCCTGAAAACTTTTTTCTTATTACTGAGTCACATGTTGAGAAAAACTTCTTTCCTGGTTCAACACAGAAAAAAGATTTCCTAAGATCCTTGTTTAATTCAATGGTTTTGCGTCTCGAACAAGGGAATAATATCTCATATACCAAATTAATAAAAGCATTTAACGATTCCTTACCAGAAAAACATTTACTTTTCTCATTTAATAATTCAAGCATTCAAAATTTATTTGTTGCTAATAATTGGACGTCTTCCCTATGGGATAGCAGAAAAATTGAGGACGACACTGTTCTTGATTTTCTAGGGATTAGCGAAGCAAACTTAGGAGCAAATAAAGCAAATTATTTCATTTCAAGAAGCATGAGTCAGAAGGTAAAAATCGATACCAATGGAAAAATATCAGAAGAAACAGAATTGGTCTTGAAAAACAATAGCAATGTATGGCCGGGAGGAGACTATGTGAATTATGTCAGATTTATTTTGCCGGCAAACTCAAATCTTTCTGAAATTAAAATTAGCGGCGTAAAGCAAAACATTATTTCAGCAATTACAGATTACCGTAAATATGAAGCAAAAAATTTTAAGCCGCCCGTAGGACTAGAGGTAGAAAAAACTTCTCAAGAAGGAAAGGATGTTATTGGATTTCTCATTACAGTTCCATCTAAAAAAAGCATTTCTGTAAACGTCTCTTATTCTCTTAATCAAAAAATAAACCTAAAGAAAAGCAAATTTATTTATAGTCAAAAATTATTTAAGCAACCAGGAGTTGATATGTATCCTTTTGTTTTTACATTTCAAGCTCCTGCAGGATACGAAATAACAAGCGGTACAAATGGAATAAGCAATAATTTAACTTCCGCAGTGCTGGCGTCAGATCTTAATAAAGATAAAATAATAAACCTTAACATAGCAAAGAAATAGAAAAGGGAATTTGTTATAATCCTTAAGCAAATGGACAAGATATACGACAATAAAAAAGTAGAAGAAAAAATTTATAAGGATTGGGAAAAAAGAGGTTATTTTAAACCAGAAGTTAATTCAAAAGGAAATCCTTATTGCATAATTCTTCCTCCTCCAAACGCCAATGGCAATCTTCACTTTGGTCATGCCATGATGTGCCTGGAAGATATTTTAATAAGATATCATCGGATGAAAGGGGACTCGGCATTGTTTTTGCCTGGTGCAGATCATGCAGGTTTTGAGACGCAGTTTGTTTTTGAGAAAAAGCTTCAAGCTGAAGGAAAATCCCGTTTTGATTACACAAGAGAGGAGCTTTACGAAAAGATTTTGGACTATGTTATGAAAAATAAATCCAATATGGAAGACCAATTAAGAAAACTTGGCTTTTCTGTAGACTGGTCTAGGGAAAAATTTCCACTAGACAAAGACATCGTGGCTCTAGTTTACAAAGCGTTTAAGAAATTAGCAGATGACGGCTTGGTCTATAGGGGAGACCGTTTGGTTAATTATTGTACTTTTGATGGAACCAGCTTTTCAGATCTAGAAGTTGTTTATGAAGAAAGAAAAAACCCTCTTTACTATCTAAAATACGGACCACTTGTTTTAGCAACAACTCGTCCAGAGACAAAGTTTGGAGATACTGCTGTCGCAGTTAATCCCAGTGATAAACGTTATGAAAAATACGTAGGTAAAGAACTAGAGATTGAAACGGTTTTAGGGAAGGCTAAGATAAAAGTGGTTGCAGACAAAATGGTTGATCCCGAATTTGGAACAGGAGTTGTTAAGATTACGCCGGCGCATGATTTTGACGATTTTGAAGTTGCTAAAAGACATAATTTGCCAATGGTTCAAGTTATAAACCATGATGGAAAGATGAACGAAAAAGCAGGCAAGTTTGCAGGACTATACGTAAAGCAGGCAAGAAAAGCTGTTGTTGAAGAAATGCAAGAAAAAGGTTTGATCGAGAAAATTGATGATGAGTACGTGCACAGGATTGGCCTTTGCTATAAATGCAAAAATCCAATAGAACCGCTTCCTCTAGAGCAATGGTATATAAAGACAGAAAAACTTGCTAAAGACGGGATAAAAGTTGTTAAAGAAGACAAAATAAAGTTTTATCCTAAAAACTTTGAAAAACGTTATTTCCAATGGATGGAAAATCTTAAGGATTGGAATGTTTCCCGGCAGATTGTGTGGGGGATTAGAATTCCCGCTTGGAAGTGTGAAAAGTGCAATGAGTGGATTATAACCGAGGGAGATAAGCCTCGAGAATGTAAGTGCGGATCCAAAGAGTTAACGCAAGATCCAGACACATTTGATACTTGGTTTTCTTCAGGACAGTGGCCAATCGTGACCTTGAAAACAGGAGAAGCTGATGACTTTAATAAGTTTTATCCAACCTCGGTTATGGAAACAGGATATGATATTTTACCTGCTTGGGTTTCGAGGATGATCATGCTTGGCTTTTACCTTACGAAACAAGTTCCTTTTAAGGATGTTGTTCTTCATGGACTTGTAAACGATCCATATGGTAAAAAAATGAGCAAATCAAAAGGCAATGTTGTAAATCCCCTTGAAGTTGTTGATCAGTACGGGGCAGACTCTGTAAGGCTTGCTCTTGTTTATGGAACAGCTTTGGGGAACGATCAGGCGCTTTCATACCCAAAACTTCAAGCAATGCGTAATTTTTCCAATAAGCTTTGGAATATGGGGAGATTTATTCAAATGCAGCAAATACAAAATCCTGCTCTAAAAATTCAAAACATTGACTTTAAAGAATTAAACAAAAAAATGTTGCAACCAGGAGACAAACTCATGATTGAAAAAATAGAACAGTTAGTAAAAGAGATTACAAAACTTTTGGATAATTATGATTTTAACCATGCGGCTCAAAATCTTTATGATTTTGCGTGGCACCAATTTGCAGATAAGTATATAGAAGACGTTAAGACAAGGATCAATCAGGATTCATTTAATGTTTTAACAACATCATATTTAGTTCTTTTAAAACTTTTGCACCCCTTCATGCCATTTATAACAGAAGAGATTAATAAACAACTCTGGAAATCAGATAAGCAATTAATCGTTTCATCATGGCCAAATTAAAGAAAAAGCCCAAAAAGTTTAAGAAAAAATCTTCAGAAAAGGTTGTCTTTTCAGCCAAACCGACTCAAAAAAAGATAAAAGGGAATGAATTACCGAAGAATTCCCGATTTATTACCGAAAAGCCCTTTTTATTTTTAGCGGTATGGTTAAGGAAGTTAGTTTTTCCAGCCGCTTATTTAGCTTTATTAGTGGTATTAGTTTTTGTAGGCATGGATGTTTATCAGAAAAGCCAGAGATATTTTGAGCTTTCATATCAGAAAGAAAATATTAGACAAGAAATTAGCGGATTAGAAAAAAAGATACAGACTTATCCCAGTTTTAAAGAAGGCTATTTACGCCTAGCCATTTTGGAATATAGACTGGGAAATATTAATAAATCAAGAAAGTATATTAGGAAAGCTGTTTTACTAGATCCTAATTACAAACAAGCACAGGATTTTGCAAAACTAATAGGGGAGAGAAGCTAGTTTTTTTGTTCTTCTTCTTCGGTTTTTGTTTCTTCTTTTTCTCCTTCAGCACCTTCGGTTGAAACTTCGCCTTCTTCAGTTGTTTCTCCTTCAGCACCTTCTTCGCCCTCTTCTGCAGGCACTTCTTCTTCTGGTTCCTCTACGACTAGTTCTCCAATCTTTGCAACCGGTTGCGCACCGTCTGTCGTAATTTCAACTCCCTGAGGAGCTTTAAGATCGGAAACCACGATTTGATCATTAACTACTGCCAAATTTTCTACATTAACTTCAATTTTTTCTGGAAGTTCATCTGGAAGAGCTTCAACTTCAATTTCATGTAATAGTTCGAGAACCAATCCAAGCTTATCTGTTACCGCCTTAGCTTCTCCAACAAAGGAAAGGGGAACCATGGTTTTGATCTTTTCTTTCAAATTAACCTTGAAAAAATCAGCATGCAGAGGAGTTCTTCTGTAATCTGTTTGCAGGCTGTGAATAAGAACAGGTATTGATTTTTCGCCGAACTCAATATCAACGAGTCCTGTTGCACCAACTTCTTTATATATTTTTTCAAAATCTTTTAAAGGAACCTGTACGGCTGCGGATTTGATATCTTTCCCATAGATGTTTGCGGGAAGAATACCTTCTCTTCTGAGATTTTTAATTTTCTTGCCTAAGATTACGCGTTTCTCAACTTTAAGCTTGGGATGTTTCATGTTTTAGTATTTTACCTAAATCTGGTAAAGAATACAAGATTCAGTTATTATAAGTAGAATGAGAATTTTAGGAATTGATCCCGGAATTGCCAGAACCGGTTGGGGAGTGGTCGAAGTTGTAAATTCAAACATCAAAGCTCAGGATTACGGTTGCTTTGAAACATCTTCTAAAAAACAAACGTCGGAGAGGTTGGTGGAAATACATAATTTTATTCGCAAGACTATAAAAGAACAAAAACCGGATGAATTGGCAATTGAGGACTTGTTTTTCAACAACAATGCTAAAACAGCCTTCATAGTAGGGCAGGCAAGAGGGGTGGTTCTCTTAACAAGCGCAATTTCTTCAATTCCAAGCTTTGTCTATACTCCTCTTCAGGTAAAGATAGCAGTCTCGGGTTATGGGAGAGCTGATAAACCACAAGTCGGTCAGATGGTTAAGACAATTCTTTGCTTAAAAACCATGCCGCGTCCGGATGATACAACAGATGCACTAGCGATTGCTTTAACTCATGCGTTTTCTCGAAAATCCTTAAAATAGGCTTAAATTCTATAAAAAAGCTTCAATAGTCTTATGCTATAATCAAAAAGATTTATGATAGGCTCCTTGGAAGGAACAGTTGAACTTCTTGATAATCCATATGCAATAGTAAACGTGAACGGAGTCGGCTACAGAGTTTTTCTTTACAGTCTTTTATTTGCAAAGTTTCAAGAACAGAAAAAAATCAAGCTCTTTATCTACACACATGTTAGAGAGGATGCATTAGATCTTTTTGGCTTTGCTCACTTTTTGGATTTAAAGCTTTTCGAACAGCTAATTACCGTTTCGGGGATTGGACCAAAAACTGCAATAAATATCTTCTCTTTCGGAGACAGACAAGCAATAATAAATGCGATTATTCAAGGAGATGTTGCTTTTTTCTCGGCAGTTCCAAGACTTGGTAAAAAAAACGCTCAGAAAATCATCATTGAGCTAAAAAACAAACTCGGATCAGATACGGAGCTTGATTTAAATGCTGATGAGAAAACTGATCATGAAGATGTTTCGCTTGCGCTAAAAAGCTTTGGTTTTAGTGCCAAAGAAGCAAGTGATGCTATCAAAGCAACTTTGGACAAAGCCAAAACTACGGAAGAAAGAATTCGAATGGCCTTGAAGTACTTAAATAAATAAAAAACATGCCAAAAGCAAAAAAATCACCGGAAGAAATTAATAATCCTGAAGAAGAACTTCTTTTTACTTCTCTCAGAGCGCAAGCTTGGGATGATTTTAAAGGCCAGGAAAACATAAAAGAAGCCTTGAGAATTGCGATTTCGGCGGCCAAGAAAAGAAAAGAGGCAGTTGAGCATATACTTTTTTACGGTCCTCCCGGACTTGGAAAAACTACACTTTCTCACCTGGTTGCTAAAGAAATGAATAGCAATATTAGAGTAACCTCAGGTCCTGCAATAGAAAGAGCAGGGGACTTGGCTTCAATTCTCACTAATCTTTCAGAAGGAGACATTTTATTTATTGATGAAATTCATCGTTTAAATAAAGTGGTGGAAGAAACACTTTACCCTGCAATGGAAGACTATGCCCTTGACATTGTAATCGGCAAGGGGCCGTCAGCAAGGACATTGCGGCTTGATCTCCCTCGCTTTACCATAATTGGAGCAACAACAAGAATAGGGCTATTATCAGCTCCTTTAAGAGACAGGTTTGGGGTTACTCATAGATTAAGTTTTTATTTGCCCAAAGAAATGGAAGCAATATTCTCAAACGCTGCAAAAAAACTCAAAGTTCCAATTGATTCGGAATCCTTAAAGCAAATTGCTAAAAGAGCAAGGGGAACTCCAAGAATTGGTTTAAAGCTTTTAAAAAGAGCTCGTGATTTTGCTCAAGTAAAAGGAGACGGTAAAATTACTCATGAAATGGTACATAAGGCCTTGCAGATGCTTGAAGTTGATGAGTTGGGCTTGGATAGTGCAGACAGGAGATTTATTAAGGCAATAATTGAAAAATATAATGGAGGCCCGGTTGGGGTGGAAACAATTGCTTCGACAATTTCCGAAGACATAGGAACAATAGAAGAGGTAGTTGAGCCTTATTTATTACAAATTGGTTTTCTTAAAAAAACAAACAGGGGAAGAATAGCAACAAAAGCTGCATATGAACATTTTGGTCTTAAATACACTAAAGAAGATGTAGATCAAAAAAAACTTCTTTAACTACTTACAGCTGTTTTGAAGTCTGACCAGATAAATATTTCCCAAAGGATTGTTTTGTTGAGAGTAGTAAGATGATAGGTTATATAAAGCAGGACAAAAGAGGGGATCAATTTCCAGAATTTTTTGATAAGTTGATATTTCTTGATTTTGCCATCCAACTTTATTGAAAAACACAACGAATCTTATTAAAGAATTTTTATCTTTGGAAAAATCCGAGCTTATCTCAAATTTGTCTTTATTGATTTCAAATTTAGAAATTAGATTTTTATTTTGAGAGTTGTCCTTAGCGAGAATTACTGAATAATCATCGAGATAAATTATTTTCCATTTTTTATCGTTAACAATATTTTTGAGAAAGGTGATTGCCCAAGGAGTTTGATCAAGGTAGGAAAAGAAGATGATGTTGAATTTGTATTTCTCGTCTACCTTGTTAAATACTGTCTGATCTTGTTGCATGGGAATATATGTATCTTGAAAAAAGCTTGCGGGATATTCTCCTGGACGGTTATCTATGAAAACTCGTTCTTTTGGATAAAATCTATAGTCAAGATACCCACCAACGTCAAAATTATTAAATATTGGGCCCTTGAGCCCATTTTTTAAATAAAAATCAGCTCCGTTTTTTGCTCCTTGTTCAATTCCAAAGCCGAAACCATTTATTCTCGTAATTTGGAATATCTGAAGTCCTATGACAGCAATCAGGATGGATAGTCCAATTGCTTGTGTTTTCAGGCTAATTCTAGGAAATACCGTAGAAAAATTGTACACAAAGGCAATAAACGTTCCAAACACAAAAAGAGGAAAATTTCTTATGGCGCTTGTTGCCAGATATATAAAAAATATACTAAGAATAAGATCAATCAAGCGAGCCTTTTTAATATTTAACAGGAAAGACAAGGAAAGAAAAGATAGACAGGCCGCAAAGTAGGCGATAGATGTTTTTTGGGAATATTCCCATAAGAAAAAAATATTTTGATTTTCTTCAATAGTGTAGCCATAGTTCTTGTTAAATACCAAAGGATAAATTGCCCCTGCTATTCCATTAGGATTAAATAAGGAAGCAATTAGTGTGAGAAAAAAAACTGCTAAAAGATTTAAAAAAGATCTTTCTTTAAAAGATTTTTTTATCAGCAGCTGTTCAGCAAGAAAAAACCCGATAACAGCGATTCCGACAATAAAATAAATGTGTAGATTTACCCAAAGCAGTTCAAGAAAGGGAAGTAAAAAAATCAGCCTTGTAGACCTTTCTCTATTCTTATAGAGAACATAAATAAAAACAGAAAGAAGCAAATAGCTAAATATTTCAGGACGGATATCTGTGCGTTCAAATAAAACACCAAGATACAACATTGAGCTTATAGTAATTAAGAATAGGTTGGTATCCTTAAAAACTTTAAAATAAATTATGGCAAAAGCTGCAATAACTACTAATGTTGAAAAAATTAACAAACCGTCAAAACCTGAAACTTTAAAAATGATATAAAAAATAACTTCTGACAACCAATGCAAGTTTATAAATGGAAAGTTTGGGTATGTGTAAGAAAAAAGATTTGTTTTGGGTACATTAAATGTTTTTAAAATAATTTCTCCTAGTAAGAAGTGTCTGCCTAGGTCTTGAGTGATTGCCGTAATCTTATGGAAAAAACCTGATACTAAAAGCAAGAAAACAGATAATATTGCGAGGTATCTTAATATTTTCATTTTATTATAAAGCTATTGTAGCTGCCTTTAGGAAATTAAATCAATAACTGCTTTGGCAAGCTTTTGGGGATCATGGCGGATAATGCTTCTTCTATATTTATCAGCTTTGTCTTGTTTAATTAGCACGTCTTTTATTAAATTTTTTTTAATTATTTTATATTTATCATTTTCTTGTAGGTCATCAATGACAACTTCTTCAGAAAATCTCTTATACCATTTTAGAGTTTTGTCTGAAGGATTTTTCTTATTAACTAGAATCATGTCTAAAACATTGCTACCTAGATACTGTTCCAAATCTCTGACATGATCGGAGGCTTTATACTTTGTTGTTTGACCGCATTTTGTCATTAAATTTAGAACAAAAATTTTCTTAGCTTTTGTCTTTTTTATAGCTTCAATTACTCCATCTACTAGCAAATTTGGAATAATACTGGTGTAAAGATCTCCGGGTCCAATTAGAATAAAGTCAGCTTGTTCTAGCTCGCTTAAAGCATCTTCATTTGCTTCTGCTTTTGGTTTTAAAAAAGCTTTTATTATTTTTGGTCTTTTTCTTTGTCCTTCGGAAACATCAATATGTTTTTCACCAACCATTGTGGTTCCATCAGCAAGCTTTACGCAAAGATTAGATTTCTTAAAAGTAACTGGGACTACTTTTCCATTTATTCTTAGAATTTTTCCTGTCTCTGTCAATGCTTTTTTAAAGTCTCCAGTTGTTTTTTCAAGAGCAGATAAAAAAATATTTCCAAAAGTGTGTCCTGCGAGGTCTCCTTTAGGAAAACGGTAGTTAAAAAGATTTCTCATTAAAGTCGAAGACGAAGAAAGTGCTACCAGACATTGCCTTATGTCGCCCGGTGGTAAAACTCCAAGTTCATCTCTGAGCCTGCCGCTTGATCCACCCGAATCCATCATTGTGACAACAGCCGTTAAATCAACCGGAAATTTTTTTAAACCTCGAAGAGCGGAAAAAGTTCCGGTTCCTCCACCTATAACAACAATCTTTTTATTTTTTTTCTTAATCATATTATTTTTAAAATTTCATTTAAGTTGCTAATAATAAAGTCTGGCTTGTAACCGTTACTGATATTTTGATGACGACCTCTTTTTATTAAAATAGTTTTTGATTTGGAATAAGCCTTTTTTATTTTACTTAGATTATCCGTTCTGTCGTCTATGACATAAATGACCTTGTCTTTAAAGTTTTTAAAAATGTTTCTTATTATCTCATTTTTTTCTTCTACGATAAATATATTTTCTTTTTTAAATAATTTAAAAAGGTCTGTATTTGATATCTTACTAATTTGTAGATTGTAATCTCCCTGAGATAAAATTCCAATTTCAGACTTCTTTTCAATTTTTTTAATAACCTCTTTTACGTCTTCATACGGTTCATATTTTTTGAACCCACTTTCTATGAAAAGATCTGTTTTAAAAAGAACATCATCAATGTCAAAAAAGATTATATTTGCCATCTATTTAATTGTTTGCTTTCCTGGGTGAAGTCCCGATACAGAAATGAGGGGAAATACGACAGAATCTTTGCCAAGAATCGTGCCCGGATTCAAGACCGCATTTGCGCCAATATTACAATTGTCTCCAATTATTGCCCCAAACTTTAAAAGATTAGTTGAAATTTTTTTATGTCCCAGGTTAATTGTTACCGGTTTTTTATCTAATCTAAGATTTGCAACAATGGCCCCTCCTGCAAGATTAACGTTGTTTCCAATTATGCTATCTCCAATATAATTGAAATGTGCTGCTGTGGAATTGTTTAATAAGATTGAGTTTTTTATTTCGCAAGCATGTCCAATAGTTACGTCATTTCCAATTAAGCAGTTTTCTCTGATTAAAACACTGCTGGATATGAAACAATTTTCTCCAATAATCGCTGGCCCTTTTATAACTACTCCATCCATAATGGTGGTGCCTTTGCCAATGAAGACATTGTTGCTCTTCTTGTAATTGGCTTTTATAGCGCCTTTTTTAAATTGTTCTTCAAGATAGTTTTTGATTTCTGGGATTACTTCCCAAGCATTGTCTTTTTTTTTAAAAATGTTGGAGTGACTAAAGGAAGAAGTGTCGCAAAAATCCTTGATTGGAAAATACATATTGGCAATTATAAATTAATTTGATTTAAGTTTAAAGGTTTAATTAGCAAAGCTCTTCTTGACAACTAAGATCGAAAACGATAAAGTTAAGTATGGATCCCGATAAAAAGCCTTTACCTCTTGGATTAACTTTTGACGACGTCCTTCTTCTCCCAAATTATGCAGACTTTTCTCGTTCGGACATTAACTTAGAAACAAGTTTAACTAAAAAAATAAAACTGGCTATCCCCTTTGTTTCTTCCCCTATGGATACTGTTACGGAGAGCGAATTAGCAATTGAGCTTGCAAGATCCGGAGGAATTGGAATCATTCATCGTAATTTAACAATTCAAAATCAAGTTTCAGAAGTAAAAAAAGTTAAAAGAAAAAATTTATTAGTTGGAGCTGCAATTGGAGCAAGCACCGGAGTAGAAGAACGAATAGACGCTTTAGAAAAAGCAGGAGTGAATTTACTGGTTGTTGATTCCGCACACGGATACTCAAAAGGAGTAATTGAAACAGTAAGACACATTAAGAAGAAACATCCTAAATTAGACATAATTGCAGGAAATATTGCTACATTTGACGGTGCCAAAGCGCTAATTGCAGCAGGAGCGGATGGTTTGCGGGTTGGGATGGGGCCAGGCGCAATCTGTACAACCCGTATTATCTCTGGAATGGGGGTGCCTCAAGTAACGGCAATCCTAGAAACCATAAAGGCAGCTAGGAAAGCGGGGGTTCCAATTATTGCGGACGGAGGAATTAAGTATTCTGGGGACATTGTAAAAGCGCTAGCTGCAGGAGCATCAACCGTAATGATGGGCAATTTCTTTGCTGCAGCAAAGGAGGCTCCAGGAGAAACACGTATGCTTAAAAGATCTGAAGTTCCGGACAGATTTAAAAGCATCTTTAATCATAAAGATGAAACCTATCTTTTTAAACAATATCGAGGAATGGGATCAGTTGCCGCAATGGAAAAAGGAGCAAAGATTAAATCAGAGGATGAATTTCATGGTAAAAACTATAAAGACAAAGTTTTGGTTGCTGAAGGAGTAGAAGGAATAGTCCCGGTTAAAGGAACGGTTACAGAATTACTAGATCAGGCAATCGGCGGGATAAAGTCAGGAATGTATTATGTCGGCGCTAAGTCAATAAAAGAGCTATGGGGAAAAGCAACCTTTATTCGAATAACACATGCTTCTCTTGGGGAAAGCCATCCCCACAGCATTTTGGTTACTAATCCTGGCAAGAATTACTCATGATATTTGTTGTTGATTTCGGATCTCAAGTTGCCCACCTTATTTCGAGAAGAGTTAGAGAACAAAAGGTTTCCGTGCAAATTGTCTCTCCAGAAGAAAGTATTGTGTTATCAAAGAAACAAAAACCTTCGGGAATAATTTTATCAGGAGGTCCGTCATCTGTTTATCAAAAAAATGCTCCTCTTATTGATCCGGGAATCTTTTCTTTGGGAGTTCCTGTTTTAGGAATCTGTTATGGTCTTCAGGCTACGGCTAAGGCTTTAAATGGGAAAGTTGTTCCTGGAAGAAAAGAATATGGCCCTGCAAAATTACAGATGAAAAGCAGTAATTGGCCGATACTTGAAGGCTTACCTAAATCGTTTATTGTTTGGATGAGTCATGGTGATGAAGTCGTTGAGCTACCAAAAGGTTTTGAGGCAATTGGTTCCACAGACGATGTTAAAAACGCCTTTGTTGGAGATATCAAAAATAGAATTTTTGCAGTTCAATTTCATCCAGAAGTGGAGCATACAGAATATGGAGATCAGATTATTAATAATTTTATAAAAATATGTGAGCCAAAAAAACAAGATCATGCTGTGGATTTAAAACAAATAGAAGAAGAAATCAAAAATAAAGTTGGAAACAAATTTGTAATCGGTGCAGTTTCAGGAGGTGTTGATTCTACTGTTGCTGCGGTAATTACTGCAAAAGCAATTAAAAATCAATTCATCCCCATATATGTAGATAATGGTTTGATGAGAGATGGGACTTGTGAGCATGTAGCAAAAATTTTCAAACACATTGGAATAAAAGCAGACATTGTTAATGCAAAAGAAGAAACAATAAAAAAATTGAAAGGCGTTGAGGATTCGGAAAGAAAAAGAAAAATTATCGGAAAACTTTACATCGATGTTTTCGAGAGAGAAATGAAAAAATTAATAAAATCTGGCAAAGATGTTGCTTTTTTAATGCAAGGAACTATTTACTCAGACGTTATTGAAAGCAAAGGAACTGTTCATGCTTCAAAAATAAAAAGTCATCATAATGTTGGAGGCTTGCCAAAGAAAATGAAGTTGGGGTTAATTGAGCCCTTAAGAACATTTTATAAGGATGAGGTTAGAAAAATTGGAAAAGATCTTGGATTGCCGGATGAATTCGTACATAAACAGCCTTTTCCGGGACCGGGATATGGAGTAAGAATCAGAGGGGAAGTAACAGCGAAAAGATTAGATCAAGAAAGAATGGCCGATAATATTGTTATGGAAGAATTGGGGAAAGCTGATGTTTTAAAAAATGTTTTTCAATCTTTTGCCGTTATGACAGGTGCAAAATCGACAGCTGTTAAAGGAGACGGTCGAAATT
>JAMCTK010000068.1 GCA_023381035.1 Patescibacteria group bacterium | reverse complement strand
AGCAAGTGGTTGTAAACAACAGTGCTCTTTGGCCGGAAAAATTCCTACTCGGACCATACACCGCAACCCTTACTATATCTTTGTCTGAACAAGGACCCATTTTAAAGAAAACTGTTCATTTTATAGGGTTTCCTATTGCAACAATTATTGGTTTAATAATCATCGCTATATTATTCTTATTAATTAGGAATAAAGTGAAACGTAAATTGGCAAAATAGCTATAAGATGACTCTTGACAATTACTGTATTTTTATTGAATACTGATAATAGTATTAATGCTATATTCTTTTTAATGAAAAAGCTTTTCTTTTCTGGAGTTGTTTTATTTGTTCAAATTCTTCTATTGCTATCCTTAGCTCCAGCCTCATCTATTTATGCTGCTGATTTGTCTCCTTTAAAAGACACTCTTTCCACATCCCGCACTTCCCCGTCAACTGTCATTGATGCCTACCAGGCAGGCAGTTTGTTACAAGCTCAATTCAAAGATCCGGTTGGAGCTTTTTATCTTTCATCAGACTCGGCAAAGATCTATAACAATCTTGGAGCAGTTGTTGATACCGGAAATGTTGCTTCAATGTCAGCTTTAAATACACCTTCTGCCGGCAAAAGAGTTGTATATTTCACTTCAGCACTTGGAAGCACTGCACATTATCCAGGAGAACCTTTGGTGGTGCCAATTACTGCTATGCATTCAATTTCGTTTAGAACAGGCGTACAGATTCCTGCCACAACCGGAACCATTGCTATTACTTTTCCAACTCTGGCAAGCGGTGATTCAAATACAACAGCTTCTCCTTCCGCAAGTACATTCCAGTTAAATGGACTCGCAACAGGACAGGTAAAGATTTGGGACGTAACAGGTGCTGCTGAAATAACTGGATTTACCGTAGCAATAACTAATCCGACTGCCGGAACTTCTCCTGTTGTGACGATTACTCTTGGAGCAACCAACATGCTTGCAGCTCGCGATTTTGTTATTTACCTAGGTTGCACAGCAGTAAATGCCGCTGGTTGCACTGCTGGCTCACCAAGAATTATTAACCCAACCAAAACTGCCGCAAACGGTACATCTGACGGCTGGAGAGTTAGAGTACTAACCAGAGATACAAGCGGAGGAGGAACTGATTTGGAAAGTGGCTCAACCAGAATTGCTACCATTGAATCAGTTACGGTTCAGGGAATAATTGAGCCAACTCTAACCTTCACTATCGCAGGCGTAGCAAGCAACTATAATTTCAACGCTGTTACAGGTTGCGTATCGGAAACTGTTAACACCGGAGTTGCTTCAACTGCAACATTTGTAGATATGGGAATTCTTGTTTCACCAATTAGAATTTCAGGACAAACTTTAACAGTCACAACCAACACTACTTTTGGCTATTCAATCACAGCAACTACTTCAGGTCAATTTAAAGATCCAAGTAGCGGTTCCATTATTGGAGACGTTAACACTGGAACAGGATTAACTGCAAATAATGTCCCAGCACCGGCTGGAATGACAGCAGGGACAACTGCTTTTGGTGTATTTCCTTGCGGTTCAGCAGTTCCGGCAGCTTCACCTAATTGGAACGCGGGAAACACCATTGGAGGCGGTGCAGCAGGGGCTTACGGAATGAATCCGTGGAATGTTGGAGTTAATAACTTTTATGCAACAATTGCAACCAGAGCTGTAGCACCAACAGGAGGAACTGAAACAACTGCTGTAAGATATGCTGCAACAGTAGCTGCTGCTGTTCCTGCCGGAGTTTATTCAAATGCATTTACTTATGTAGCATCAGCTAACTTTTAACATATATGAAAAGACTGCCCAAAACATCATTTAATAAGAAACTGAAAACTTCCCTTCTCGCTTTTTCGATTACTGTTTTTAGCTTTACGTTTTTGGCTTTGAGTTTAAAAATAGCCAGTGCCCAATATTTAAAATCACTGACCATCACTCCACCTGCTATTGAAAAAGCAGTTTCTCCCGGTGATAGAGTGGAAGGAGAGCTTAAAATTATTAACGATGGAGACATGCCTCTTTCGTTTAACGTAGAGGTCCAAGATTATATTGTCGTAGATTCTAACGGAACTCCAAACCTTTTACCTTTAAACACTCTTAATTCAAAGTATTCAGCAGCTGCTTGGCTAGGAGTAAATCCAACCAAAGTAACGGTTGAACCGCATAAAAGACAAGTTTTCAGCTATTATCTTCAGGTTCCGGATGATGCAAAACCAGGAGGACACTATGCCGCGGTCGTGTACAAACCGGTCGAAGAAAAGGCTAAGGGAACAGGAACAAGCGTAAATGGAGTTATGGCAAACCTCTTTTACATCACTGTAAAAGGAGATGTTAAAGAAGAAGCCTCTATTACCAAATTCCTGGCCAACTTATTTAATGAATATGGTCCTGTAAGCATTAAAGCTCAAGTAAAAAATTCCGGAGATTTACATATAAGACCAAATGGGTCAATCACGGTTACCGATCTTTTGGGTAGAAAATCACAAGTCGCACTAAGTGAGCGCAATATCTTCCCAGGTGGCGGGCTAAGAGATTACGAAGAAACAGTTGGCTCAAAATGGATGTTTGGCCCATATACAGCTAAGCTAGCGGCAACCTACGGTCAAAAAAACAATCTTCCTCTTAACGCAACTGTAACTTTCTGGGTGCTTCCTTGGAAAATCGGTTTACTCATAATTCTTATCATAGTCCTGGTCGTACTCGGCAAGGTGTATCTTGATAAGGCGAAAATGCAGAATGGCCACAAGGAAGATAAAAAACCAGAAGAAACTAAAGAAACAACTGCGACTGACGAAGCAACTCCTTCTCAAGAATAATCCTGAGCACTCTTCCCTATTGCAAATTCACAATTTATTTATATAATTCATCTTAATGATATCAGAAACTAAATCAACTCCTGAACAAAGTCCAAGCACTGCTGTGTTTGTCGACCATAAACATCCCGGTCTAATCGTGGCAAACATCCTCAAAAGGGCAGGATTCAGCATTGAAACCCATTGGCCGACATCGTTAAATGAAGAGGTTAAGGTCTTGAGCGTTGACCAGGAAACATCCTCTCTTTATCAGGGCATCCTGGAAACCCCTGAAATTAATGCCATATGGACCTGTCAAAAAGGAGAAACAGACGGAGAAATAGGAACAATGCTAAGCAAATGCGACTGGTCTCATTTCACAAGAAGTAGAATGGAAGCCTTGTTTCATATAAATGCCGCTAGTATCCATTTAGAAAGATGGGACACTGAACATGATGAGGAACATCTCCAAAGAGCAGAAACATCTCTTGACAGCGCAGAAGCTGTTTTCCCTGAAGGAGCTACTCTTCCGGAAAAGCCAGAGGTAAGAAAACTAGTTTTAAGAGCAATTAAGTCCACTATGGAAAAAGCAGGAATGAGTTATTATGCCAGAATGAAGCCATATTTTGAAAAAGAGCTCGCAACTGCCTAGATATTCCTCTATCTCCTAATTAAGCTCTTTAGTAACCAATGAACCAGGAGTGATGCAGCTTCTTTTTCTTTTTTCTTCCAGGAATGAAAAACAGCAATTTGCTGTCGTAAATAAAGGTAAATTTCTCCGGCCAGATCCTTAAAATTAGTATAATAATGGAGATAATAATTGGTATCCCTAGCCATAATGGACCTAATTTCAAGGAGGAAAAGAATTTATAGACCTTGTCATAAATGCTTTTCAAAAAAGCGATGATTTGTTCCCACCAAGACAATGCTCGCAACTGTGTCTTTCTGGTTGGATCAAGTGACTGCTTACCGTCAAGCTCTGCTGTAGCATAAAGATCATATTTTCCGGCAGGAACATTTGTTAGTTTAAATTCATAATAACCTGTACTGTCTGCATAGGTAGTTAAGGTTTTACCGTTAAAATTAAGCTTAACCAAGGCTCCAGGCATAGAATAACCAAAAACAGTAACACTGCCGCCTGCTCCAATCTCCGTCCTTGATAAACCAAGCGTTGGAGGCAGGAATATATCTTTCATGGTAACGGATGCTTGTGCAGGAGGAATATTAAAACAGGTAAATGATTCCCCGATCCTCTTGAAATCAATAGCATCAAGGCAAAAACCGGAAAATCCTCTTTTAATAGGTACGTCTGTTATATAGAAATACCCATATTTATCCGCTACGGTTGACCTAAGGAATATCCCATCTGAAGAAGTTAAAACAATAGAAGCAAATGGAGCTATATATCCAGAAAGGTTTAAGTACATCCCTTCTCCTCCCACAATTCCACTGACTCTTACGGGCTCTGTGGGAAAAACTTCAGTAGCGGCTAGGACTCCTGGAGTAAAAACAAAAAGAAATAGTCCAATGACTATTAGTTCGGGAATTAATTTAGAGAGAAGTCGAGGTTTTAAAGGAAATCTATTAACGCAAATCCACGATACAGAGACCAAAAATGCAGAATGAACCCTTTGAAAAATCAGAGCAATGAGCCAACTAAAAAATCTTAACATATAGATAATAACCTAATTATATTGTATACTTTATTAAGCACGCAAACAATTAAAAGTAGAAAATATTGGAGACAGATGCAAATTGCTCGAGGAAACCTAAACCATTCACGTTTAGCCTCACGTAAAAACTAATTAGCCTATTAAACCAGCCTAAAAAAATTACATCAAAACGTAGCGCTCAATAATAAATACTGCCAAATCTAGCCGTTGAAACAAAATTTACCATCAAGTAGAATTCTGAGTTATTTCCATTTTCACGGCTAATTTATCAAAATTTCACAGTATTTATTATAGGACTACATTAGCGGTATGATGCGTTTTGATGTGGTCACTAAGCATGTAAAAAATACGAATTCCCGACAGCATAACGAGAATAAACCTACATGCTTCATGGTTTCGGGTTTTTTGCGTATTGCTCTTCTATATCTAACTATAAAGAAATGTATCCTTTTTAATTACTCTAGGGTCTTGACAACATGCTGTATACTTATTTATTCTAATTGTATGAGTGAATTTATTTTTATTATTAATTTGGGTGATAATGTATATAATCCGTATAATCTTGAGGCTAATCTCCTTTTCCTAACTATTCCCCTTCGGGAATATCAAAGTGCAAATCAGGCAGCAAAAACGCATGGAAAGACATAACCCAAAGCTGTTTCAAACCCAACAATCCTTAGCCTGCCTTTTAAATAAGGACTCTGTTTTCACCTCATTTTTTACCTTTTCACAGACTAAAAACAAGCTTATTTCAACCAGGAAAAAACTACAGGATAAGATGATGGCTATTCTCTCTCTTGTAGGTGTTATTTAAAACTTAAAAATGAATTTAATTAACGAATTTATCCAATATCTTTTATCTCAAAAAAAACTTCCGTCTAGAATTACGGTTAAAAACTATAAAGCAGACGTAAGTCAATTCATTCGTTGGTATAGTGAAAAGTTTCAAAGAGAATTTGATCCAACCGCAATTTCAAATCAGATATTATCTGCCTACAAAAAAGATAAAATCTCTCTTGGAATCGCTCCTAGATCATTCGAGAGACACCTATCTTCTCTTAGAAAATTCTTTTTGTTTCTAAAACTTGAGGGACATATATCCCACTCCCCATTCGAACAGCAAGCTCAATCTGCTGAGGTTTTAGCAAAAGAAGATCCGTTTAAAATTAGAGACTTTAAAAATTTCCTTTATGTATACAACGCTTCGAAGCTAACAATCAAAAACTACGTAATTGATATTAAGCAGTTTTTTGACTGGGCACAGGAAGTAACAGGAGCTAAAGACGCCTGGCAGGTAGAAGACAAGAACGTCTTTAATAAACTTAACAATAATGTAATTCAGGAATACAAAAACAGGCTTGTTGCCCAAGGATTCTCTCCTCTTACAGTTAATAGAAAACTCTCATCTTTGAGGAAATATCTAACTTGGGCTCAGCAAGAAGGGTTAATTTCAACCATTAAACCATCTGCTTATGAGCAAATATCTAATCTTAAAACACTTTCTC
>JAMCTK010000067.1 GCA_023381035.1 Patescibacteria group bacterium | reverse complement strand
GTTGTTTAACATTGCTTTGTTGTTGAAGCGGATCACTCGAAATTATACCTTCTGTTCTCAAGAACTGAAAAAACTTTCTCAAAGACGAGAGATGGCGCTCCAACGAGCGGGTAGAAACGCTCTTGGCTTTTTTATAAGCTTCAATGGTTTCAGGGGATATTTCTTGTGGGTTAAATTCTTTGCCTAATTCTGTTTCAAACCAGCGGATAAATTGATTTACATCAGCAGCATAATTTTTCACAGTGAGTTTGGATGGAGGATTCTTTTGTGAAAATAGATAATTTTTAAACTGGCTTAATAAGTTCATAATAAAAAAATAACGTCAAAGATAAATTCTCCGCATAACTACGTCCTAGCCTCGAGATTATACGGATTATACGGATTATTTCTGATCATACATCTAGATTAGGCTAATTTGAACCTGGTTGTCAAGATCCTAGAGTAGTATTCTTATATATATTAAAAAAGCAGCTTAAAATAACAGAAAAGCAGTGATATATTTTGTTACAGATTGTTATTAAATCAGCAAAAAGAAATATCCGTGGAAAGTAAGCACAAGACAATAAAAACATTTTTCACAAAAGTTTTTAACCGCATTTTTATACCGACTCTTTCATATAAACAAGCGACAATTGGCATCAAGTTTAAACCTTTTAAATTTTGACTAAGATACCAGTTATTTCTCTTAACATCCTGGTTTTTATAACTATATGCCATTAGGAAATTTTAAAACCTTAATTTTATAGGTCTTAAAGAGAGTTTTTAAAAGGGTAGTTTATCAGCAAATACAGTTAACTGATAACAATTTAAAATGTTAGTTTTAGTTTATAAAACATAGCTTTTCGTTAAATTGGTATTTTCCAGTTTTTAAGTAAAATAAGTGGTTTAGATAGAGCCGATTTTTCTATATTCTAAAATTATACAACATATTATATTTATGCTTTCTATTTTACTCTAAGACAGATTAATCACTTATTATTCACTATTCCTAACCCAATATTGTTACGCTTTGCTGCAAATTGGTGAATTTAGAAATTAAAGTTAAAGATTGGAAATTGCCGATTTTAAATTACTCGCCTTCTCACTCTAAGATAAACACTGAGGCAAATCATAATTGCAAAGACCAATCCGCCCAGAATAGAAAATGGAATAGCTATAAAATGAGTAGCCGAATGAAGGACGGGTCCGTTCTCAGAAAGAGACAACGAAAGCTCAGCCGTATAATATCCCAAAAGATAATTTTCCTGCCAAAGCGCCACGTTTGAAGGCGTTCCTTTCTGTTTAGCCTTTACTGCATCAAGCTTTGCGACAAGCGCCGCAGATGGGGAAGCTTGTTCTCGGTCAACTAGATATCTGTAAGAATTTGCCAGGATTGTTTGCGGTAATAAATCTATTTTTCCAATTGTTTGCCCAAACATATTTTTTATAACAATCGTGCCTGTTGGCGTCGTGAAATGTTCGCTTGTATTTTTCACAAAGATAGTAAAGGGCACGGGGCCACTGTCAAAGAAGAAAGGAGTTCTAAATTCTTCGATTTCTCCGGTTGTCGGCCCTTTAGGTCCAACTGAAAGCAGTACGTTAGTTGCAATTCCTGAGGGAAGCTTTACGATATTTGTCTTAAGGTCCGATTCTCTCTCACTTAAAAATATAACCGAAAAATAATAATCGCCCAATGGGTCATCCTTTCCTATACTAGCTCTAAGCTCTAAATTCTTCGATTCTAGGGGCGCTAGTGTTATTTCCTTAGTCTCCTGTCCTGCATCGAGAATTTGCACTTTCTGAAGCAGCAGAGGGTCCGAGCTGCTAAATTGGCTTGAAGAATAGGAAACCTCCCCGTTATATTTGGAAGACGCGGTAAATGGTTTTAAAATTATTTTTAATTTTTCATCAGTCTCAGCCTGGTTTTGAATTGTTATTCGCGCTTTTACTTCTGCTGGCGGAGTAGCATTGATTTCGATTATCGGCGGATAAATTCCAAGCGAAAGGTCATCTGCATAAGCTGGAGAAGCAGAGAAGGTAAAGAAGGATAAGAAAGTAAAGAGGGATAAAAGAGTGAAGAATCTTTTCTTCACTCTTCTCTTAAAAAGATTTTCAGTGTATCCACCTTCTTCGATAAACTTCTTTTCTAATGATGCAATTTGTCTATCTAAGAGATAATTTGTTCTAGTAATAAGATCAACTAAGTAAGATAGACAAAGGGAAGAGGGTAAAGAAGGTTGAAATAAGAATTGGAATTTCTCCTCTATGCTTAACTGCTTTACCTTCTCAACCATCTCATCCCCTCTCTTAATCAGGGGGATTTTATTTTGCCTTGAGAAATCTTTATAATCTTCCAATAATTCCTCAAAGCTACCTCGCGATACTCCTAAAAGCTTAATGTAGCTCTTTAAGGAAGTTCCTTGACTAGCACCTTCTGCAATATTCTGCTTACCTGACCTTCCTGCTTGTACCATTTGATCGCAAGTCCGTGATCTTCTGTCAATATACCTTTTACAGAATTCAACGGTTAAATCGTAGATTTCTTCAGCCTGTCTATAGGTTAATAGCTTTTTATAGGATTTTTCGTACATGATTTAAATTTAGTGTAGGCTAAAACTTTTACCTTTGTCAACAAGTATAAAAAAGTTGATAAATAAAATATTGCATTTTCAACGTTTCATCCGCACAAAAGGGTAATTTCGCATGCCTAAATTCAAGAAAAATACCCGAAAAATAGCCTTCGGTGAAAAGTCTCAGCCTCAGATTGGAAACTATATCAAAGTCTATCAGTTTTTTTGTGAAAATAAGAATATTGATTTTGTCACTAATACAAGGGAAGTGATAACAATGAATATATTCCGTTTAGCTTGATAAATCAACCTTCCGATCTTAAGCAAATTTTAATTATCAAGGAAGCCATTAAAAACACTAGCCTCATCTGACCTCAGATCACATTCGGGAATAGTTCGTTTTTCTTCTCTTCTGAATATTTATTATTTATTAATTATTATTGATTATTTAAATAGACGAATAACGGTTTAGAGTTGAAAGGTTAGGAAGCCGGTGTGGTTTAGGGTATATTTATGAACTTAAACCATAACCTAACCTTCTCACCAAACCGATTTCCTTACCCTAACCCCTAAGCTTAAACTTTTACATTCCATAATTCCTAATTCATCATTCTTTATTCGACACCTCAAGAAAACCCCGATCTTCAGATCGGGGATGAATTGAGGAAAGAAAACATCTTCTCTTCAGAGCGAAAGCCCCTGATTTTAATCAAGGGAAGATGTTATTCGTTTTCTTGTTTGTATTAGAAAGTAGGTGTTGCAATATAGTTTATTATAGTTTGATAATCTCCTGCAGGTTGAGAAGCTGAAATATTGACCTTATAAGTTATCTCAGCTCTTTTATTTATAGGTAAGGCAGATGAGCTCATTACAGCCTGTGGTGTTTCCGATGCCTCTTGGTTTGCAAACTGCTTATAAAAAGAAGAGTCTGAAAAATCAGTTACACAGTCAGTTCCAGACAAGTTGTCGCATCGGTATCCAAATCCGTAAGTCAAGGGGTTAGACCAGGCTGCCGCTGTGCTTTCCGTGCAGTTTCCCGCATCGCAAGTCGTATCAGGTATATCAGCTCCTGTTGCATATACTCTTAAAGGCTGTTTTTCAAAGGCAACAACAGAGTACCCGTGTGCAGATCCATTTGAAACAGTCAAATTATTGGTTCTCGTGATAGGTTCGCCTGGTGTTACTGTGCCAAAATCAACAAAGATACTTGAGATCGAAAAACTGAAGGGGATCGTGGTTCTTACATATTGGAATCCTGCTCTTACTTTGTAGTTCACACCATTCAGGCTATACAATCCTGGCGCTGTTTCTCCTGCGGTATAACCAAGCTTATACGAGGAGTTGCTGACATTTCCCGCTGCCATATTTAGGTTTGCCATTCTCAAGATGTAATCAGCATTACTCATGTTAACCGCCTCAGTTATTTGTGGGGGAAAAATAATCCATACTACTATTAAACTTATAATTAAGATTAAGGTTGATCTTTTCATCTAACTGTGTAAAATTAAATGTTTAGAGGTTAGGGTAAAGATGCTGGTTTGGTAAGGAGGTTAGGTTATTGGTTTAAATATATACCTTAAACCCTTTACTCCTAACCCCTAAAATGGGGTAAACCATACTGGTTTCTTAACCCTTTAACTCTAAACCGTTTTCATTATTTCTGCGCTTGTTTTTTGAGCTCATCTGCCTTTTCTAAGATATTGTCTATTTTTTCAACATCTTTTTGGTTTAGTTTGTTTGCGCCAGCATAAAGAAGTTCATCTGCTGCCTCAGCGATCTCAGTCGATGCCTTTTCAACCTCTTCAGCCAAATTCTCCTGCTTTTTATTCTGCACACCAAAAAAGTAGGCAAGGGGAGCAAGTAGAATTAACGAGCCAAGCTTAATCAAGTTTAGCACAACATCATCTTTCAAGGCCAGTTGAAAGAAAAGCACCACCAAGCTTATTAGAAATACAAATACTGTCGCAGGTTCAAATAAAAATGTGATTCCAAAAAGAAGAAAATAGGTAAGGAAGAAAAGCGTGGAAGACAAGCCTCCGGTTAAAAAGATAATAAAAAGTATGCCTGTTGTGATCATAAAAACAAAGAGCGAAGAGGATCCCGTAGCCTCAGAAACACTTTTATTTTTGCTTAACATCATATAGGCAACTGAGATTATGATCACAAATGCCAAAAAATAAACCAGGTAGTCCGAAAGTTGAGTATTAGTAACCGCAAAAACAATCGCCGTGGATAAAAGTATCGCAAAAGATTGTCCGATAAGTTTCATAATAACTATATAATATTAAAATCTAAAAGTAAGATCAAGACTTTGAAAACAAGAAATAGCTCAAAAATTAAATATAGAATTATGAGTTAGGAATAGAGAATTAGGGTTTTAAGTTTGTTTAATCATAATTCTTAATTCATAATTCATTATTCGGTTTTAGACCTAGTTTTACTTCTGGAGTTAATCTTCCTGCCTAAGCTTAAAAGTCTCGAATCTAACTCATCTTCAAAATACCCCTTTGCGAGCCCTAAAATCCCATTTAAAATAACTCCCTGTGCTCTGATGTCCAAAGTTAGTCCAAGCGAGCTTTCCTCCCCGCCGTCTCGGATCTGCCATTCACCTCTTGCTATGATTGAGCCTCCAAGCCTTGCTTCTCTTGCAGAAATTATTGCTCCTACCTCATGCGGCGGGTTTGCTTTCGTAACCTCTATTCGCACGTCTCTCACTGTGAAACCTCTTAATTGCGTTTCACAAGTATAAATTGCCCCAACTTGTTTAGCTTCCCCCTTAACTAATCTTGCATTTTTTACGCTAATTGCGCTTCCATTCACAGGATCAGAGATAAAGTCATAGATTCCCTGTGGCTCGACATTAAGTCCTTTAATTTCTCTTTCAAATCTTATCGGCATTTCTTCTCAAGAATATCTCAAAAAAATAATTAAAGCAAAAAATGAATCTTTTATTTATAGTAATATACATTTAATGCTATTTTTTTGTTCTTTTGTGCCGACAAAAGAACCAAAAGCTCTCGCCAAGCTTGTTAAGCTAAAAATTTTTACTCACTCACTGAAACTTAAAAAGTTAAGTTTCCTGGCGTTCGTTTGCAAAAATTTTCTTCACGCTTAACTAGCGCAAATGGCGAACTTAAGTTTACTAAATTCCATAATTCTTTATTCATCGATCAGAAATATGGTAGAATTGGGAGTATGAAAGTTGGCACAGTAGCTTTAATCGGAAGACCTAACACAGGCAAGTCAACACTTGTCAACAATTTAGTGGGGCAAAAGGTGGCTATTACATCGCCCAAGCCTCAAACCACTCGTTTTCCAATTTACGCCGTATACGAAGACGACCGAGGTCAAATTATTTTCGTCGATACGCCCGGAATCTTTGCTAAAACCAAAGGTGCTGCAAGCAAAAAAATTAACGAAGAAACCCAAAGAGCCATAAAGCAAGAGGGGATCAATGTTCTCGTTTACCTTATTGACCACACCAGGCCTCGTGGCTTTGAAGAAAACAGAGTTATCGGCATTGTCAGAAAGCTAAAAGTGCCCAAAATCCTGGTTATCAATAAGATCGACATCAAAGAGCCAAGCTTCAGGGAGCAGTATAAATTCCTTGAGGACGAATTTGACAACGTTATTGAGGTTTCTGCGCTCAAAGCCAAGAATTTAGGTGCTATTTTAGATGAAATTTTTAAAAATCTGCCAGAAGGAGAAAAACTCGTCTCACGCGAAGAACTTCCTGTGCCTGCGCTTAATCTCCCTTCAAAGCTCTATGTTGAGGAAATCATCAGAGAAAAAGCCTTTCTGACTCTTCGCCGCGAAGTTCCGTACATGATCAAAGTGGTTGTTGATTCGATCGAGGAAAAAGAAAGCGGGATGTTCGTTATTAAGGCTAGAATTGTAACCACAGACCTTCGCTATAAAAAAATGATTATTGGAGAAAGCGCAAAGCGTATCAAGCAGATTGGAATGATGGCAAGAAAAGAACTTGAAATCGCAACCGGAAAGAAAATGTACTTAGATTTAACCGTCGAGGTTGAGTAGTTTGATATATTAAGATTTATTTAGAGCTAGTTTTTGGCTTAGTTTTTGTTTCAAAGTCTCTAAAATAAGTTAAAAAAGTCTAAATTTACAAAAAAGTAAGGTTTAAATATCTTAAAAATAGCAGAGATTTGTATCCAATTGCTAACATTTTAAATGTAACAATGAGATTGGTGATTCAACGTATTTCAAAAGGTCAGGTATCAGTAAAAAATGAACTGG
>JAMCTK010000066.1:4719-10636 GCA_023381035.1 Patescibacteria group bacterium | reverse complement strand
TTCAGACGTGTGCTCTTCCGATCTTAACTCCTGATCTATACCTGGTAAATTTCTATGTTCAATTTTATTACGTAATTTGATAAACAACTCTATATTTTTTCTAATAGGATCGTTTTCATCAAATATATGGCTTACAGACTCACCTAATTCCCAAGCTTTACACTCACCATCTATTTTTATAAACCTACCATTCTCTTGTTTGTAGAAATACTTAATCTTATTCTTTTCAAAGTAGCTGTGTAACAAAGCCGTCCATGCAATTGTCATCAGTACTGTAAAATTGCCAGTTCTAAAATTACTTCTTGGATCGTTAAAAACAGAGACTGCTTGTGTAGCGGAATCTTTTGCTTTATCCAACAATGATTTTGTTTGTTTTGATAATCTCATTTCATATTTTAGTTTGTAGCTGACTTTTTAGGTGGAAGTTTTAAAGAGCCAAAGTATTGAATGAAACAACACATTCTACGAATTTTTTACTTGAGTTAACACCTCTTCTATATTTTCATTGTGGACTAAAAAGAAATACAATTTTCCATTTCCTAGCTCTTGCCAAACTTTTGCAATCTCTTCTTTATATTTAGTATCTTCATTACTTACTCTGTCTTCACCTTTCCATTCAAGAGCAATAATTTTTCCTGTTTCGGTTACTGCTACAAAATCTGGATAAAATTTACCCTTTTTCCATCCTTGGATATAAAATGGGTCAATTTTCTCTCTATTCCTGACCCAGAATTTAATGTTTGGAAGAGTATCAAGATCAAGTCTGTCTACAAAGTTTTGTTCCTCTTTATTTAATTTATCAATATTCGTATATAAATTTTTATTAAATTCTTGTGGAACTATCTGCTTTAAAGTAATAGTTTCAGGGAAAGCTTCAAAGGGTTTTACAGAGATAGTCTTTTTGTCTAAAAGTAGCTCAAAATTATTTTTAGCAAAGTTTTCTAGTAATTGATCAATAACATTATTTAATTTATCGAGCAATAGATATCTATTCACCGAAAGTTCTGTTAAAGTCCTTTTGCTTAATTGATAATCAATAGCTTTATTTAAAAATGCAACCTTATCTGACTTTTCGAGTAGGGGGAATCGTAGTTTTTTATCTAGCCATTGTATTAATTCTTCTTTTGTATAATTCCTATCCTCGTAACCTAAATTAAGTGATAGTTGAGCCCCTTTTATCCATTCATCATTATCTTTAATATCTATTATTGCTCTTCCGTCATTATCATAATGAATATCAAAATCAAATTCATGGTCTTGTTTAGATAATTCAAATTTTTCACCAATTAAATCCTCAAAAGATAGTTTTGAGTCCTCAAAAGACATAAGAGGAACATTAAGCTCTGTCTGCACTGCTTTACCAACTTCCAAGGGATAGTCTTGTTTTTCTTGCTCGCCATTAACAAAATCATATTTACTATATCCATTATCTTCTAGCCCCGAGATAATTTGACTTGCTGCCTCATTAAAATTTCTAGCTGATGCAAAAACATAACTTCTGTTAAGATCTTCAATTTCTTTTTTGCGAGCATAAGGCATTCGTAGAATACGGCCAATAATCTGTTCAACGGCAATTTTGGCTCCAAGATTTGCAACAGAAACAAGAATATATGCAAATGAACAATCCCAACCTTCTGCTAGAGCGCTAACAGTAATTATGTAGCGAATTTTGCACTTTCGACTGAATAAATCTACACCCTCAATTTCATTTTTTTCAGAGGTTTTTATAGCGATTTCTTCAGGATTAATTTTCATTTCAAGTAAGAAATCCTTAATATTATCAACGGTTACATTGTTGGTTACCTTACTTTGAGGTTGAGCCTGTATCAATACAATTGGTCTAATATATTCGTTTTCAAGTTTTTTAGCAGCTTTTTCAAGATCCTTCTGTTTCCTGATACCTTCTTCAACTGATTTTTGCCACTGAGTAGCGCTTTCAAGAACAATAGGAATTTTTACCATTTCCTCGTTCTTAAGCTCTGAGGAATGTATATCTACGAGAACATTACTGCCGTTGCGAGGAGTCGCAGTGTACTCAATAATAAAACTTGGATTTAAATCCTTAAGAAAATCTACTGATAACTTGGTTTGGGTTTTATGACCTTCATCAACAGCTATTAATGGGGAATTCAACCTTACAACATTAGCTAGTGAGTTAATAATCGTTCCTTCGCTGTCTCGTTCAAGAGAATCCGGCTCGCCTATATTTTGGAAATGATCTAACAAAGATCCATTTTCTTGATAAACTTTATATTTATTTTGGAGAGTTTTTTCTTTTCTAAACGCATCTAAACTCGAAATTATAATACAAAGATTATCAGAAATATCTTCTTTACGAATACTTAAAGCTTCCTCATTAGAAAATACCTTAACATTGTTATCAAATTCTTCGTCCAATATTCTTCTATGCCAGTCTTTACGATCTTTAAATTTCTTAAGCGTTTGAGACTTGATTGCTTCGGAAGGGGTAAACCACATTACAATTCCTTTATCTAACTTATTCTGCAAAACAGTACTCATAATTTTTGGTACTGCATGACAACCCACTAAAGTTTTTCCTCCGCCAGTTGGGATTTTTACGCATACAAAAGGCACCTCTCCAAAAAAATCAGACTTATAGGACTCTTGGGTGATGCCCATGAAGGCATATTTAGGCCCAACTTTTTTAAGCTCTTGTAAGAAGCTTTCAAGTGTTTCTAATGCTGTATTTTGATATTTTTTAAGTTCCATATTTAATACACCTTCACTTCATAAGGAATTTGTTTAAATACAATATTGTATTCAGCTAATAAATCTTCATCTAGTAAACAACGATCGGCATAAATCACCTTTTTCCCGTCTCTCTTTAAATTTTTTAGAAAAGCTTTATTTAAATCATTTTTACCCTTATCTTTATAAATTAAATAATAAATTGTATCCTCAGATTCTCCAATATAGTTACCATTTATCTTAGTTGAATCAATATTTGTTTGTGTTTCTGTAAAGTATATATAAGTTGCAAACTGGTTAAAACTGCACTCTTCCTCTATTTGTCCTTCATCATTAAACAAAGGTTTGTCGAGTTCGCAATATTCGAAGCCACCTTTATAGCCATCTCTTTGTGTGACACGTTTTACCCGTTCAGCAGTTATATCCTTTGCAACTTTATCTTCAAGCTCTATTAAAATAAATTTTCTATTACCACCATCTATTTTATTCTGATTCAATACTGCATGTCCTGTTGTACCTGATCCAGCGAAAGAGTCTAAAATAATATCGTCAGAGTTACTAGCTAAATTAATAATCCTTTTAATTAAGTTAACAGGTTTGGGTGTATCAAATACATTCTCAGGAAATATTTCTTTTAACTCTCTTCGTGCCTCATCATTACTTCCTACCTCATCATACATCCAAATTGTTTTTGGAATGACATTCCCTACATTACTTAAAAAAAGTTTCATAACAGGAGTCTTTGCTCCGTTTGAACCAAAATAAATTCTATTATCTGCGTCAGATTCCTTTATAGTTTCGTCAGAGTATCTGTTAAATGTACCCGGAGGAGGAGTCCACCTTATTCCATTTTTGAATATAACTTCCCTTCTTGAATTACCACTTTTTGCGTGAAGAGGTATAGCTTTCCATGCTCCTCTGGGATCCCCATCAGGATTTTTATATCGTGCATTTTGCTCGGCAGTTCTTTCTAGTTGCCGAATTTTAAATGCAGAATTTAATTTATTTTTAGCATAACAAACAATAAAATCGTGAGTATTTGAAAAATATTTAGCATCATTGCTTTGTGTATATTTCTTTTGCCAAATAATGTTTGAAATGAAATTCATCGCCCCAAAAATTTCATCCATTATTTGTTTTAAATTACAGTGCTCATTATCATCTATTGAAACAAAAATTGCGCCGTCTTCAGCTAATAAATCTCTCAGAAGTTTCAATCGGGGGTACATCATACAAAGCCATTTATCGTGTCTAGTCAAATCCTCAGATTCTCGACCCACTACCTTACCAAGCCATTGTCTTATTTTGGGTGAATTTACTTTGTCGTTATAAACCCAACTCTCATTTCCTGTATTGTACGGAGGGTCAATATAGATACATTTAATTTTGCCATAATAAAAGGGCATTAATGCTTTAAGTGCCTCGAGGTTATCTCCATGAATAATAAGATTTTGCGAATTGTCACCAACAGAGGCAGATTCAATTTTCTTTAGGAGCCTAAAGGGTACTTTTTTGTCATGGTTAGCAACAGCATCTTTTCCAATCCAATTTAGTACCGGCATGAGACCAATTTTAGCAAAAAGCCTTACCTTAAGGTAGTATCTAATAATGAGAAGGTTTTTTATATAATATGCACATGGATAACTTTAAGCCTGATCCAAAAGATTGTTTAGATATTATTTTAACTGATATTCAGCTGCATACACAGAAAATGAGGAAACCTCATTCACTAGGCCGACAATATGCAAAAGTTGTACAAAGTGGAAAAGATGGTGGTAGAGCATATTCAAACGATATAAAAATAAATAATAGAACTGGCGTATTATCGGTCCCCTTGGGGATGGAGCATTTGTATGATTTGGCAAGGAAAAAAGGTAAGAAGTATATTCGCTTTTTGGCACCAAAAGATGGCCCTGTTATTTTACCTGGAAAAGATACAGTTGAAAAATTACAGAGTATTAAGAAAAGATCTTGCAAAAGGAATTAAAAGATGTAGAATAAGATTAGTTAGGTGAGTTTCACTTATTTGAAGTCGTAAGATTTCATAGAAGATACAAGTTTACTTAAGATTTGTATCAAAGAGGCAAAGCCTCGGTTAAGCCCACTTTACAGGTTAGTACACAATGTGTTTTGTGTATCAAGCTGTGAGGTGGGCATTTTTTGTGGAGAAAAATATGGAAAAACCATTAAAAATTGTACAAGTATTGATATCTGAGCTTAAAGCTGCTGACTATAATCCTCGCAAGTGGAGCGAGGATGCAATCCGGCAACTGAGCGAGAGTATCAAGAAATTTGGTCTTGTTGATCCAATTATTGTTAACGGTGCTGATAATAGAAAAAACATAGTAATTGGTGGACATTTCAGGTTAAAAGTAGCTAAAGATTTAGGCTATAAAGAAATACCAGTTGTGTATGTAAATATCCCAGACATTGAAAAAGAAAAGGAACTAAATCTGAGATTAAATAAAAACGTCGGAGAATGGGACTGGGAGCTATTAGCAAAATTTGATGAAAATATACTTTCAGATATTGGATTTTCAAGTGAGGAAATTGATGAGATTTTTGATATAGAAAATAGCTCTGAACAGTTTGATTTAGAAAAAGAATTAAACAAATTAGATATTAAACAAATACAGGTACAAAAAGGTGATGTTTATCAACTAGGCGATAGTAGGTTAATGTGTGGTGATTCTACTATTGAGGAAAATTTCATAAAACTGATGGGTAAAGAAAAGGCCAAGATGTGTCTTACCGATCCTCCTTATATTTTAGATTATCTTAATGGTAAAAGACACGGTAAACCAACAACTGGGTTTGGGGCTAAAAAAGATCGACGATATTTGGAAACTGACAGTTTGCCTCCTGATTTTACAACGAAATGGATGGCAAATATAAACAAAATTCAGGATACAGACTTTTCGATTATTGTTTATGAAAATTGGAAAAATATTCGAACTATTTGGGGGGAGATGGAAAGATACTGGAAAGTAAAGAATATGATTGTCTGGCATCTTCCCAACAGACATCAGGGTTTTGCTTCTAAATATAAGTTTTTCTCAAAACATGATATCGCTATTGTTGGAGCATCTCCCAAAAGTAATATTGAATTTAATTTAGAGTCAGAAGAGGATGGATTGCAGCAAGAATATGAAACAGCTTTATTTGCCATTTCTGGTAAACCTCATTGGGAAGGCTATGAAAAAGGCAA
>JAMCTK010000066.1:0-4709 GCA_023381035.1 Patescibacteria group bacterium | reverse complement strand
TATATATGGAATGAGGATCTCTATTGAATTCAATGCTGATGATAAAAAACATTCTGGTCAAAATATTATTTTTGGAACGAAACCAATAGAGATCCTCATTCCATATATAAAAGTGCTCACTAAACGTGAAGATTTAATAGTTGAGCCTTTTTCGGGAAGTGGGAGTACTTTAATTGCTGCCACAAAGATGAAAAGGAGATGCTTTGGAATGGAAAAATCTCCTGTTTATGCCGAGGTAATTATGAAACGTTGGGAAAAATTAACTGGGCTGAAAAGGAGAAAAATAGATGAGTAAGCAAATATTAGTAAGGCAAGCTCGGGAAAAAGAAACTCTTATTGATCAACTGAAGAAAACACCTATTGTACAAATAGCATGCGAGAGAGCTGGAGTTGCTAGAGCTACTTATTATCGTTGGAGGAAGGAAGACCCAGAATTTGCTAAAAAGACAGATGAATCAATAATAGAAGGTAATTTACTGGTTAATGATGTTGCTGAATCTCAACTTATGAGTGCAATAAAGGATAAGAATTTAACAGCAATTATATTCTGGTTGAAACATCACCACCCATCATATGCTTCTAAGTTAGAATTGACCGCCAAAATTCGTCCTGATTGTGAAGAACTAACTGATGAGCAAGCAGAGCTGGTTCAAAAAGCTCTCACATTAGCAGGAATTTTAGTAAATCATGAGGAAGAGAAAGGAGATACTTATGGATCCAAAACTCACTGAAGAAGAGCTGCAACAAATCAAAAACGACCGAACAATCCGACAAATGTTAGCCAGAAACAGCCATTATTGGTTTTTTAGTATTTATCTGGGTCATTACCTAAAATATCCTTTTGCCCCGTTTCACCATGATATTTTTGCTTTAACGGAGGATGAGGCATTGAAACGTGCTGTATTAGTAGCTTTTCGTGGTTCTGGTAAATCTACTTTGGTAAGCCTTTCTTACCCGATCTGGTCAGTTATTGGTAAGCAAAAGAAAAAATTTGTTTTAATACTTTCTCAAACTCAAACTCAAGCGAGAATAATGTTAACCAATATTAAGCGGGAGTTGGAGAGTAACCAATTATTAAAAGCTGATGTAGGACCGTTTGAAGAAGACAGTGACGAGTGGGGCTCAACCTCGTTGGTACTTCGCTATTACAATGCCCGTATCACTTGTGCCTCTGTTGATCAAAGTATTCGTGGAATAAGGCATAAAGAATACAGACCAGATCTGGTAATTCTAGATGATGTTGAAGATTTACAAAGCGCAAAAACTAAAGAAGGAAGGGATAAAACTTATGCATGGCTGGTTGGAGAGGTTTTTCCAATTGGTGATCAAGATACTAAAACTTTAATCGTTGGTAATTTACTTCATGAGGACTGCCTGCTAATGCGTCTTAAAAATTTAATGGCCCAAGGAAAAATGCAGGGTAAATTTTTATCCTTCCCGATTTTGTCTGAGGATAATCAAATAGCTTGGCCGGGGAAATTTGCAGATTTAGAAGCGATTGAAAAACTTAGAAATAATACCGGTAATGAGGCCGCCTGGCACCGTGAATATCTTCTGCGCATTATTTCTGACACTGAGAGGTTAGTCCATCCAGAATGGATACATTATTATGATGAAATTTATCCAGAACAAGGTAATGATTTTCGCTACATTGCTACTGGTGTTGACCTAGCTATTTCTATACGTGAGTTAGCTGATTATACAGCGATGGTTTCTGCTAAGGTTTTTGGATACCAAGAAAAGCTGAAAATATTCATTTTGCCTAATCCAATTAATAAACGGTTATCTTTCCCGGAAACCTTTGATTTGGCCAAAAATCTATCAGTAAGCTTAGGGGACGGGTATCCAACTAAATTGTTTATTGAAGATGTTGGTTATCAACGTGCCTTAATTGAACAATTGGTAACTAATAATATTCCAGCTGAGGGCGCAAAAGTTTTCGGTCAAGACAAAAGATCTAGATTGGCTTTAATAACCCACCTAATCCAGCAGGGTAAAATTGTTTTTCCTAAAAAAGGAGCAGAAGAATTAATCCTTCAACTTACTGGATTCGGCATTGAAAAACACGATGATTTAGCTGATGCTTTCTCTTTACTAATTTTAAAAATTTTAGAAATTGATAATAAACCAGTACCAAGGTTAGTAGTTCTCGACCTTAGAAACCCTTCTGATGTTGGATGGCATCGTTTATCAGATGAAAGACATATTAGAGATATTACTTAAATAATTCTTCTGGTGGAACTTTTAAAGCCTTGGCCAGTTTGTGGATATTATCAACAGAAACATTTTGTTCAGCTCTTTCAATTGATCCGATATAAGTTCTGTGTAATCCAGCCCTAAATCCAAGTTCTTCTTGAGACAAACCAGCCTTTTTCCTTAAATACCGAAGCCTTTTACCAAATTGCTTCCTAGTTGGAGTTGTTGCCATATTAATTAAAAGCGTATCTAAATGCAGTCAATAGCTCTACAGACAATAACTAGCATTTTAAGATCAGTTGCGGTAATATTTTGATAGAAGGAAGGGGGTGATAATCATGAAAAAACTACTTAAAATAGTCGGCATAGTTATTGTCGTCATAATTGTGATCTCAGTTATTTCCTCGCTCGGAAAATCAGGAAATAATCAATCGTCATCGAATAGTGGAACCCAACAACAAGCAAAAGTACAACAAGAACCAACTAAAGTAACAGCTAAGGAATTAGCTGATGATTTTGATGCTAATCAGGTAGCAGCAGAAAGTAAGTGGAAAGGTAAATTGGTAGAATTCTCTGCTGAAATATCTAACATCACTGACACTGGGTTATCTTTCCAAAATGTTGGTTCAAAACAGTTTTCAATGGCTCAGATAAGTTGCAGAGTTGCTGATAAACAACAACTATTACCTCTAAAAAATGGTCAAATGATCACTGTCAGAGGCACAGTTGGAAATCAAACAATTGGAGTTATTGACGTAAGTGATTGCCAGGTTGTGCAATAACCCAAAGTTTAAGAAAACATTTCGGGGGCAGGAACTACTCTCTCCCGAAATGTTTTTGTCTGTAGTAATTCTGCTGGCTAGACTTCCATCGTCTTCTGCGGCATCCTTACACCTGCCAAAATGGATGCTACAAACCCTACCGCCAAAATCGAATATTGTCTTTATGCTCGCAAATCATCGGAAGATGACGAACGGCAGGCAATGTCAATTGATTCCCAGATTAAGGAAATGAACGATTTAGCAATCAAGGATGGACTATTTATCAAAGAGATCAGAAGAGAATCTCATTCAGCCAAAATATCAGGCCAAAGACCAGTTTTTAATCAATTACTAAATGATATTAAAGTAGGATTATTCACTGGAATATTAACCTGGGCACCAGATAGATTGAGCAGAAATGCAGGAGACTTAGGAATGTTGGTAGATTTAATGGATCAAGGCAAACTTCAACAGATAAAAACATTTTCTCAAAGCTTTTCCAATAATCCCAATGAAAAATTCTTACTGATGATTTTATGCAGCCAGGCCAAGTTAGAAAATGACCAAAAGGGAATTAATGTCAAAAGAGGCATCCGAGCCAAATGTGAAATGGGTTGGAGACCAGGGCCTCCTCCAATAGGATATTTCAACAGGTCATTTGCCGGAGTTAAGGACATTGTGATTGACCCAGATCGAGGTTATGTCATTACGGAAATGTTTAAAAGAGTTGGATTAGGAGGCCAAAGTGGCAGGGACATTAAAAAATGGTTTGATAACACAGGCTTTACTACCAGATCTGGAGCAAAAGTAACTCTAAGCTCAATATACCTGATGCTTAAAAATCCATTTTATTATGGAGAATTTGAATATCCGGTTAAATCCGGCACTTGGTATAAAGGAGCTTATCAACCGCTAACTACCAAAGAATTATTTAATAAAGTCCAGCATAAACTAATAATCCCCTTTGCCAAGGCTAAGTGGGGCAGTAAAGAATTTACCTTTAAAAATTTGTTAATCTGCGGCAGTTGCGGAGCTTCTTTCACCGCAGAGGATAAATACAGGAAAAGGAAAATTGGAGATCCTAAGTATCATGTCTATTACCACTGCTCAAGAAAAAGAGATCCGGAATGTCCGGAGCCTTATGTAACTGAGGAGAAACTTACCAAGGAGCTAGTTAAGTATATTAACTTTACGGCCATGGCTCATCCCCAAATGATCCACTATACAGAAAAGCTAAAATTTAGCATGGAACAATACAAAAAGATGAGAGACCAAGTCCTCCTTCAGCAAGACATTGATCCCGACAAAACCTCATTTGATATCAGAGAATATGCCAAACATGTACTGCATTATGGAACAACTCCTGAAAAAAGAGAAATAATTAAAGCTTTAGGAGGAGTTGTCTATATCCACAACCAATTAGTCTGTTCAGCTCCCTCCAAGTAACCGATATCAACCAGCCAGTCCGAGTCCTTATTTAACAACTAACTTGGAATAGATGGAACCATAGGCTCAATATTCCATTTTTGAGAGTAATTATCGGTCCGAAAGTTTGGCTTAAAAACTGAAAGTTTAGAAAGGCCCATCAACCCCTATAGGAGTTCCGGTCATAGGCTATAGGTTATTTGGCTGCGGGACAGGGATTCGAACCCCAATTAGCGGATCCAGAGTCCGCTGTGCTACCATTACACCATCCCGCAAGACATGCTAATTTTATCAGAAACTGAAGCTAATATCTAATCAGGAAGAAGA
>JAMCTK010000065.1 GCA_023381035.1 Patescibacteria group bacterium | reverse complement strand
CCCTAATAGAAATTTCTTATTCATTGTATATCCCCTGGTGGGGGATATCTGAATCCTAAAATATTTAGGTTTTCTTTGTCAACCCCCAATTTTCCTATGGGATTAATTTTAGATTGAAATTCAGAGAAATCTGGGGTATGGAAATCAATGTACAATTATTGATATAATACTGAGGTTAGCTGCCGAGATAGCCAAGGTGGTCAAGGCACCTGTCTGAAGAACAGGCTATGTGTGTTCGACTCACACTCTCGGCACAAGATACGAGCTTGTCCTCATTAAGCGTTCGAATAGCTTGATAAATCGGGCTAATCGAGTGGTTCAATGTTCCATTATAGTTCCAAGCCAATCCTGTGGGAAAGATTGAACCGAGAAGCACTTTTATTTGCGCTAAATTTGCCCTTTTGTAGCTTTCACCTAAATCGGCAAGTAAAGTTTTAATAAAAGAGGTAACGCTATCAATATTGTATTTATCTATTGTAGCGTCATCCTTTGCAACTTGAGCTTGTAACATTTTGTCTTCTAATATTGCGTTTTGTTCTTTAAATATTTCATCCGAATAAACTCCCTCTATATTTTTTTGCACTAATACCCTTCGAAGATTTTTTATCTTTAGGATCTCCTCGTCAGCTTCATTTTTAATTTTTACTAATCTCGAAAGTCTTTCTTGGTAAGTTTTATGAATAAAAGCAATAAATAAATTTAAACATTCTTTTTTAGGAGTTATTTCTTTTAATAGATCTAAAACTGAGTTCTCAAGAGTACTTACGCTGATTGAAGTTGAAGAACATTTTCCGCCACATCTGTAGTAAGCGTATTTTGCTCGTCTTCCCTTACTCCAAGCTCCTGTAAGTCCCATGCCACATTTTCCACATTTTACAACTCTTCTTAAAGGAAAATCCGGGTTTGAAAAATTTCTCTTTGCAAGGGCTATTTTGTTTAAATTCCTTCCGTCTAAAATTGCCTGCACTTTATAAAATTGTTCTTCCGTAATCATTGGGACATGCAGTCCTCGTATTTGCTCTTTATAAGTTTTAGACGACAAAAGCCCCATATAAAACGCGTTCCTAAAAATAACATCTGCTTTTTGCATTGTGATCTCATATTCGCGTTTTTTATAACATCCTCTTAGACCCCATCCGGTCATTATTTTGGCCATTTCAGAAAGGCTTTTAGTGCCTGTTGCCATTAAATCCCATGATTTTTTCACTAAATCCCATGATTTCGGGTCTTTAACGGCATATCCGCCCTGTAAACAATAACCAAGTGGAACTTGGCCAGTAACTAGCATTCCTGATAAAAACCTTGCTCTAAGGCCATTTCTTGACCTCTCAGACCTTATGTCATTATCCAATTGAGCAAATCCGGCAAGAATAGTTTCTACCAATTTCTCAGTGGGGCTGTCTCCGGTTGGTTCAGTTGCGGAAATTATGGTAACGTTTTTCTCGGCTAACTTCTTTCTTATGGCAAGATAGTCTGCAGTTTGTCTTGAAATTCTGTCCAATCGGTAAACAAAAACACCCTGAACGGAATTATTTTTCTTTCTGCAAAATTCAATCAGTTTTATAAGTACCGGCCTTCCTAAAATGCTTTTAGCTGATCGTCCCTCTTCTCTAAAAACTTCAATAACTTCATATCCTTTCTTATCGGCCTCCTTCCTACATATCTCCTCTTGAGTATCTAGGGAAAAATTATCTACCTGTTCTTCGGTTGAAACCCTGAGATAAATAACCGCCCGCTTTCCGTTTTCATAAATTTTATTCATTCTCCTCCTTTCTCATGCAGTAATTCATTAAGAGTTTGTCCGTTAAAAATTTTTCTTTCAAAATCATCGAGCCAACTTTCGGTTAGATACTCTATCTCAACTACCACTTCTTTCAATCCCTCTTCCGTAAATAAATCGGCTAGGGGACCAAGAATTTTTTTCGCAGTCTGGATGTTTTTATCTTGATGTTTTTGTTCCGGAAATAAATTATCCAATACTTCTGTAAACTCAGGAGTTGTTTCTAGTGTAATTTTAGGATGATTTTTAGGAGCAATATTATTTAAAACGGGAACTAGGGGAGTAATTATTCTTTCTTCTGGTATGAGTAGTTGTTGAGTGTTTAAGGTCATGCTTGGATAATACTATCGAGATATAGATAGTATATATCTAGATATCGATAGTTGTCAAGTACCCCGAAATATGTGTTATACTACCGCTAATATTTCTTCTGCCTGGTTTCTGCCCTAAAGCATGAAAGACTTTCAAGGGCTTGAAGCAGGAAAGTTAATTAACTCTATTCTAAGAGGCTCGCCTCATTTAAATCCTGGTGTTATCCAAAATTTAACCCTCGTATTTGCTTCATCTCTAATAGCTATTATTTCTATTCTTATAGTTAGGAAAGTTATTCTCTTTCTCAAATTGCTAAAAGAAGAACCAGTTTTTCTCGAATTAACGCCTCCATCAAGAACAGAACAATCGTCGTATTCTACACAGCAGTTATTTTCTCTCATTCATGGACTAGCAAGTCATAGGAGCTTCTGGGACAAAATAATAGGAAAAAGAACGGTTTTATCCTTTGAAATTGCTTCCTCCAGAAATGAAGGCATAAGATACATTATTAAGACAAACAAAAAGGATGTTGGTAATTTAAAAAGAAGCATTCTATCCTATCTTCCTCAGGTAACTTTAAAAAACACAAATGATTATCTTTCTTATTCGGGGGGAAATTTTCAAATTCTTGAATTTAAACTTTCAAATCATTTTGCATTTCCTTTAAATAATCAGAACCAATTATCTGAGCATGATCCTATTGCATATTTAACCGGAATGATGACGAAACTCTCTAAAGACGAATTAATATCACTCCAAATTATTCTTTCTCCAACAAAATCTCAAGAAGCGAGAAAAATTTACAATCAAATCATTTACGATAAATATGTATTATCCGGTCTAAAATCAAATAATCATACTTCTACCTTTCTATACTTGCTGACTAGAAGTTTATACCTCGTAGTTTCTGTTCCGTTTTGGGTAGTTTCTAATTTAAATACAAATGGAAACACTCCTTTCCCGAGCCTCTCTGGAAAAAATAAAATTTCATCTAAATCAAGTTTTGAACAAAATATTGTCAACTCCATCAATAAAAAACTTGAGGAACTGCTTTTTGAAACAAGTATAAGATTATTAATTTCGGTAAATGATAAGAATGACTTGAACGAAAGAAGTAAAGGCTTTGCTTCTTCTATCTCAAAGTTTTCTGTAACTCCTAATCAATCAATGATACCTGTCAAAACCAAACTTAATCTTGAAAAAAGAGTTAGAAAATTTCTCTTTCAGAAAAGACTGCAATCAGTCTTTAATAAATCCATAATGTCTGTCTCTGAAGTTTCTGATATCTATCATTTTCCATTTACAAGAACCACTAAGACAGAAGATATAGTTAAAAATCATTGCAAGGAATTACCTGCTCCGTTATCGCTTAAAAAAGACAGAGACTTAGACGTTGTCTTTGCAGAAAATACATACGGAGGTACAACGACCAAAATAGGATTAACCGAGGAAGAACGAGAAAAACATATGTATATTATCGGAGCTACCGGTTCAGGAAAATCAACAATGATTCTTTCAATGATTAACCAGGACATGCAATCCGGAAAAGGTTTGGCAGTCGTTGATCCTCATGGAGATTTAGCGGATACATTACTCTCATGCGTTCCAGAAGAGAGAAAAGACGATCTTATTTATTTTAACCCCGACGATTTAAAATATCCTGTTGGAATAAATCTCTTAGAATTAACTCCAGGGTTAGACGAAGATGATCAATTAAGAGAAAAAGAGTTCATAACCGAAAGCGTTATTTCTTTATTTAGAAAAGTCTTTGCTGATTCAATTGGCGGTCATGCACACCGAATAGAGTATATCTTAAGAAATACTATTCAAACTGCTTTAACATTAGAAGATCCCACTCTTTTTACAATTTACGATCTTTTAAATAACCCGCCGTTTCAAAAGAAAGCAGTGGCCAAACTTGAGGATGAAAATCTAAAAAACTTTTGGAAATATGAATACGGCAAAGCAGGGGATTACCAAAAAGTAAAAATGATTTCCCCTGTTGCTGCAAGAATAGGAAGATTTCTTTTTTCTCCTTCTGCAAGAAGAATACTAGAACAGAAAAAATCTACTTTAAATTTTGATGATATTTTAAACAAAAGAAAAATTCTTATCTGCAACCTTGCGAAAGGGAAACTAGGTGAAGACACGTCAGAAGTATTAGGAATAATGATAATTACAAAAATTCAACTTGCTGCTTTAAAAAGAGCACGAATGGCACCATCTGAACGAAAGCCTTTTTATCTCTATGTAGACGAATTTCAGAATTTTGCTACGCCTTCGTTTATCCAAATGATGTCAGAAGCAAGAAAATACAAGACCTATCTTATAATGGCCGAGCAGTCTACCTCTCAACAAAAGGACAGAAATCTCGTAAACGTTATTTTGGCCAACGTTGGAACGGTTATTTCTTTTAGAAGCGCTAATCCCGACGATGAAAAATTAATGCTTCCTCAGTTTTACCCGTATATAGAAAAAGGAGACATCGCAAATCTTCCCCGTTATCACTTTTACATTAAAATTTCCGCCGTTGATCCGGAAGAATCTTTTTCAGGACAAACACTACTTTTAAAAACCACAAAAGACGATGGAAAAATTGAAGAACTTATTCAAAGATCAAGAAATAAATACGCAATAGTTTATAAAAAACCTGAGATTTATAAACCAAAGATCGAATCAATTGTTCAAGATACCAGTTCCCAAACTGTCGGAATTTTAACCTAAAAATGTATATACCTATATATACCGAATATTCATAAAAATGAAGCTAAATTTAGAAAATTTATTACATCTATATTCTTATATAAATATAAGGAGAAAATAATTCTCTACCAGGACAATGAAGAAACAAACGCTTAAAAAATTAAAACCTCAACTGGACACTATCCTAATTCTTATATACCAATTCCGATTCTTAAATACTCAACAACTTCAGCAAATCTTAAATAAAAAATATCGCAACAGATTAATTGAATGGTTAAATTACTTGTGTGAAGAAAAATATCTTAGAAAAGAATACTCAAAAAAATTTGCTTCATCTCCAACCACTTATTATTTGGACTCTAAAAGTAAAAAATATTTTGAAACTTATAAACACGAGGGAATTAACATAAAACTTTTAAAAAGAGTTTACCGGGAAAAAGCTTTATCCAGAAAATTCAGAAACCATTGCATGCTTAATGCCGATATCTTTATTTCTCTTTTAAAGTTAACAAGGGATGGAAATGTTAAGGTAAACTTTTTAACAGAAACTAATCTTTTAGGAATCAAATACGTTGTTCTTCCCGAACCTGATGCATACTTCTCGATAGAATCTAACAATAATTCAAAAAGATATTTTTTAGACATATTTGATGATTTGCCTCCAAGAATGATTCTTCGAAAAAGAGTAAGACAATATTTAAATTATTATGAGAATAATTACTGGCAAGACCACAATAAAAATCCTTTTCCAGAAATAATTCTCGTCTGCCCGGATAATACTTCAAAGAATTACTTGAGTAAATTTATTAAGAAAGCATTGGACAATACTGAAGATTTAAACTTTTATTTATCTCTGAGAGAAGATGTAAAAGCTAAAGGGTTATGCAAGGAAGTTTTATCAAGAGTAGTAGGAAAATAAATGAGGGCCGGTTTCCCTGCCCATGCAACTTCAAGTGCTTCCCTGAAGGTTTCTCACAAATTTATTGTATCAGCTAAAGCTTCATGTTCTCTTCTCACTTCAGATAATCTTACGGGATCAAAATATAAATCTCTTTCTACTCCTAAACCATAGGGACCTTCTACTTTTTCCAGTTCTTTCAAAGAAAAATATCCCAGTTCCGGAAATTCTCCTACCACATATCCAAATAAAGTATCATTTCCGTCAAACTCTGTTGCATACCAAGTCCATTTGGTCATCGGTAAAAAGAATTTACAAACTACAACCGGATCTTCTATTTGTTCCTGGCTGTAAAGCTTTGGAAGTTTTCTTTTTAATTCTTCTGTTAATAATTTCATTGTTCACCTCCTTTCTAAAATATTTATTTAGGAAGCATCCTGCTTCCTATACCTGCACTTTTAAAAAGGGGTGAATTTTGCAAGGGCCCCGATTTATCGGGGTTAATCTCGACCCTTGCGAAAGAGGGGCATAGCCCCTAAAAAACAAATCGGCAGAATAAGCAACAAAAATTTTTGGGAAACAATCATTAGGATTTAACACTGCTAAACATTCGGCAGAAATCCCGCAGCCATCGGCTCACTGCAGAGTGAAAAAGCAATGTAGCAAAAAGTGATACTAATAAGCACCATTTATCCCTAGTCCATAGATTAGAAACATCACAACGACTGAAAGAGACCCAACTTTTAGCTTCTTGCATATATCAGGATATAATGATATGTTAATATAATGGCCACAAATTCCAAGCTTTTAGAACTAGAGGCGAAGTTGTTTAGGGGCTTTGGTGATCTATCTCGTCTATCAATACTGGAATTGCTTACAAAAGAACCACTAACTGTTTCTGAAATTGTTAAGAAGCTTAAACTTTCTCAGTCAAATGTGTCCATGCACCTCTCTTGTCTATACGGCTGCGGTTTAGTTAAAAAGAAAAAAAGTGGGAAAACGGTATCCTACAAGCTTTCCTGTAATCAAGTTAAAAAAACAATTGAAGCAGCAAGAAAGATTATTAGCCATCATTCAGAAGAAATGTTTGAGTGTACAAGATATTAAAATGAACGAAGAAAAAAAACGAATAACCGAATATAAATGGTATTCCTATCCACAAATACGAAATGCTCTTTTTGCAGGATTTTTAACTGGTTTCACAATTATATTAGAAAAACTTCATCTAATTCCCCCATACTTGCAAATTCCTCTTTTTATCCTAGCAATTGTTGTCGGGGGGTATTATTGGATAAAAGAAGGCATTGAAGAATTAATTGAATGTAGAAAAGTAGGTATTGAGCTCTTAATGCTCGCTGCAACCACTGCCTCAGCAATTCTTGGAATGTGGGAAGAAGCGGCTCTTCTTGTTTTTATTTATGGAGCAGCGGAGGGATTGGAAGGATATACTTTTGCAAAAGCTAGGACTTCTATTCGAAAACTGCTTGACCTTGCACCAAAAGAAGCAAGACTTATAAGAGACGGTAAGGAGATAGTTATTCCTGCAGAAAAGCTTCAGGTAGGCGATCTTTTTTTAGTACGCCCCGGAGAATCACTTGCAACAGACGGTGTAATTATCAAAGGTGAATCAACTATTAATGAAGCTCCCGTTACAGGAGAATCAATTCCTGTTTACAAAAGGAGAGGAGCTAAAGTTTTTGCTGCGACTATTAATGGTGAAGGGGCACTTGAAATTCAAGTTACCGCTGCCTTTACGGATAATACATTGTCAAAAATGGTGCATCTTGTTGAAGAAGCAGAGGAGAAAAAAAGTAAGCAGCAGCAATTTATTGATCGATTCGGTAAAAAATATTCACCGACTGTTTTAATTATTGGACTGCTTATGCTTTTTCTTCCGCCTTTGTTTGGGCAGTCGTTTTCTTTTTGGGCCGTACGAGCAGTAGTATTTTTTGTCGCAGCAGCTCCCTGTGCCCTTATTATGTCTACCCCTATTACAGTTGCTACCGGTATTGGCACAGCGGGCAAACATGGGGTCCTGATTAAAGGCGGCGTATGCCTCGAATCTTTAGGAAAAATTAATGCAGTTGCATTTGATAAAACTGGAACTTTAACAAAAGGAAAACCTGTTGTAACTGATATTTTTACATTTAAAGGTCAAAAAAAAGATCTTCTATCATATGCATATGGAGTTGAATATTTTTCAGAACATCCTTTAGCACTGGCAATAGTAGAGAAAGCAATCAACTTGAAAGTAAAAAAAGCAAATGCAACGGAATTTAAAAGTTTAACTGGTAATGGAGCACAAGCACGTATTGAAAATGAACTTATTCTTGTGGGCAAAAAAGAGTTGTTTTCTCAAAACAATAAAGCTGAGAAGATGATCGCGAGGTTTGAAGGGAAACAAAATGGCAAAACATTAATATACGTCGGGACACATAAGAGTATTATTGGCGCAATTGCAATCGAAGACCAAATTCGGTCGGACGCAAAAGAGATGATCGCAAGGCTTCACGATATGGGTATTAAAGTAGCTATGCTTACCGGTGACAATAAACTAACAGCTAAAGCAATAGCAGAAGAATTGGGCATTGATGATGTTAAAGCAAACTTAATGCCAGAAGATAAAATTAAAGCAATCGAGAGTCTAAAAAAAGAGTATGGTCACGTTGCAATGATCGGGGATGGTGTAAATGATGCTCCAGCACTCGCAAGCGCAACAATAGGTATAGCCATGGGGACAGCGGGAACAGATGCAGCGATTGAAGCAGCAGATATCGCACTCATGGGTGATAAGTTAAAGAATGTACCTTATGCAATAAATCTCGGAAAAAGAGCGAGAAGCATAAGCAGACAAAATATTATATTCTCTCTTGCTCTTTTAGCTGTCCTTATCCCTTCTGCTCTTATCGGTGTTATGACTGTTGCAATAGCGGTCCTAGTTCATGAAGTTGGAGAGCTGCTTGCAATTGGAAATGGATTACGGGTTGCAACAATAACAAAACACAGTAAAAGGCAAAATTCAGTCTAATTCTTTTTTCTTCTCTTGGTATTCTTTTTTATCTATTTCTCCTCTAGCATAACGTTCTTTTAAAATATCCAGCGAAGTTTTATTATCATTTGTGTTTTTAAAGGATCCAAGATATCTAAGCAATGCAACAATAGCTAGAACAATTAGAATCCAGAAAAGAAGCATGGATATCCACCCAAGGCCAAATCCGCCAAATCCCATCATGTTATTCCATCCAAAACCCATCATTGGATTTCCACCTCCTCTCCAATTTCCGTTATCCGAATTTCGATTCATCATTCCAAGCATTGGTAAAAACTGGTATCCTTTTTGAGGAACAGGAGCATTGGAATCGCAATTTGAATACCTTTTTCCCAATGAAATATGCATTCGAATCTCTCCGTTTTCTCCCATCATATTTTTCATCATGTCGTTCATATTTGCATGAGCATTACTATTTCCAATTCGCTGCTCCATAAAATATTCCCCAATTTTTTCAAAGTCATCGTCTTTTAATTTATCGCAGGAGATCTTGCTCTCTAAAAGATTTTGATAGATTTCCTTACCTTTATTAATATCACTTCTATCCTGAGGAGAAGGTGATTGAGCAAAAATCGGAGGAGCTGCAAATAACAATAACAATAAAGCTAAAATTGTAAAAAGTGCTTTTTTCATAACATCCTAATTATACTCCAGGCAGGAAAGTAGTACTGAAGTTTAAAGTTTTTCAAGACAATTTTTTGCGGAATTTACCATTTGTCTAACACACCATCTTGCATAAAAGCCTGAAAAAAGATACCCCAGCCAGCGAGTCGTCCAGGAATGGGGCAGGGTATAGTCAATAAATACCGATAAATTAGACCCTTCTCCCTCATCTTTAATCTTAAACCCCATTTCATAATCACCAATAATTATTAGCTTTGGCTCTCCAACCGTTTTCCAAGTCTTTAGAGCTGGTGTTTTCCGTTCAGTTATAACTTCATCTAGAAAAAGGGGGATTCCCAGAATTTTCCCGTCCATTTTTATATGAGATCCTACTCTCATTCCATGTCCGTCGTCAATTTCTGTATTCATTTTGCTTCCTGCCATCATCCACGAAGAATTATTCATGTGTGCCGAAAATTTTGAATGATCATCAACGTATGAAAAAACCACCTCGGACGGACGGTTGATATAGACATTATCCTCGCAATGCCTTAGCTTCTTATTATCCATAAAAATTATTTTGCCTTAGCAAATCGATTGTAAACTTCTACTGTTACAAAAGCACCAACCCAACTAACCAAAGCAACTGAAATAAACCCTACTAAAAATAAGTTCAGAGATAATTGAATTGGCTTAACAGAACTAAGCCCAAAATTATGAAACCACGCTTGAACAAAGATACCGGTTAAATCTGGTGAAATATAAGTTAAGAGGGTGCAAATAACGAAAAAAACTGCAGAAACAACTGCAACTGCGTTTGCAAAAGGAACAGATTTTAACATTTTATCACCTCCTTTGCCTGCCTAATTTAGAATGGCACATAAGTATCAATTTATCAATTACACTTCTAGTCCTTTTTCCCGGACCCGTACCTATGCATACCCTTCATCATAAAAAGATGCATAAGAGGGCATAATAAAAGTAATCCAAAAGTTAAAATGGAACTTAATTGGAGTTTAAAAAAATAAATATCTATTAATCCTATTAGCGATAATCCATAAAAAATTAATAATTTGTTCATTAGTTAGAAAGAGCAACGTCATCTTTGACAAAGTGAATCGAATCGAGTGTGGTTCCTGTTTTTGGTAAAACTTTTGAGACAATGATCTTGTTTCCAAAGAATGGAGCTATTTGGTCTCCTTCTTTTGAGAATAGATTTTCCTTTTTCATAAGATCAGCCTCACTTGATCCAATAAATACCGGATAATACTTCGATGATCCTATATAAACGGGGGCTTCCATTTCAGGTTTTAAAGCTTCTTGAACCCTTGTAGGGATATTTACATCATTTACAAAATAAAACACTTTTACATCATTGGAAGGGGTAACTTTAACAGCTACCTTAGCGGCACTGGGAAGGGAATTAAAAGTGTTTGCGTTAACTACGTGATAATTGTCTAATAAAGTTCCGGTAGGCTCTAATATCCCGGCAACCTTAATTTGTGGCAATCCAAAGAAATTATTAATAACATCTCCGGGCTTATTGAACAATTTTTCTTTTTTCATCATCATTGCTTCTTCGTACCCAATTAACATTTCGTTATCTTTTAGCTGTGTTGTCCCTTCTTTTACCTTAATATCTTGAGGCAGGGAGTTGTCTCCTAAAAATAATTTAGGATTACCTTCCGCAAAATTAATTTTACTCTCCCTTGTTCCCAAAATTTTTACTGCTGAAAGGTTAGCTGTTTTTGACATAGCCCCCTCTTTATTCATTCCAGAACTAAATCTTGCAAATTCAACAAAAACAAGAGTGAACATAATCATCATAAAAACAGGGGCTACTGAAGAAATATAATTTCTCTTACCTGGTTTATAAGACCTTAAAAGAAGGGAATTGCCCACTACAGAGACTGAACTTAATGCCATTGCTAAACCTGCTAATTCCGGCTTTAGAACTAATCCTACAACGGCAAAAACACGTGCCGCAATTGGAATACCAATAACATTGTAAAAGAGGGCAAAGAACATATTTTGTTTAATTTTGTCCATTGTTCCTTTAGAAAGATCAATTGCGTGAATAACGTCTCGAAGATCATTTTTAATGATTACAATACCTCCTGCTTCCATGGCTACATCTGTTCCTGAACCCATGGCAATTCCCAAATCTGCCTGTGCCAATGCAGGAGCGTCGTTAATACCATCTCCAACCATTGCAACTTTTTTGCCTTGTTCCTGAAGCTTTTTAACTTCGTTTGCCTTATCTTCCGGCAACACTTCCGCTAAAACATTGGTAACTCCAACTTGAGCAGCTATAGCTCTTGCAGTTTTTTCATTGTCTCCGGTAATCATGTAGACTTCAATCCCGCGTTTTTTGAGCATTTCTACGGCTTCTTTAGAAGTTTCTTTTACGGTATCAGCCACAGCAACCGTTCCTAAGATTTCATCTTTGGTGGCCAAAATCATCGCAGTTTTGCCTTGCTCCTCAAGTCTTGAGATTTTCCTGTCATATTTTTCGATCGGAAGGCCTAAAGTTTCTGCAATAAGCCTCCTGTTGCCAAAATAATACCCGACTCCGCCAACTTCGCCCGAAACTCCATGCCCGGGAATAGCCTTAAAGTCGTTAACTTCGGACAAATTAATATTTTCTTCTTTTGCAAAATTATAAATTGCTTCTGCTAACGGATGCTCTGATTGTTTCTCAAGACTTGCTGCGATCTCTAAAATCTCATCCTCGCTTAATTCTGAGAAGCTATCTGTGTCTGTTACTTCCGGTTTTCCTTTAGTCAAAGTTCCTGTTTTGTCAAAAACAATTGCATTTATCTTGCATGCTGCTTCAAGAGGCTCTCCGCCTTTAATTAAAATTCCGTTTTCAGCTCCATTTCCGGTTCCAACCATAATAGCCGTTGGCGTAGCAAGCCCCAAAGCACAAGGGCAGGCAATAACAATTACTGCGGTAAATGCCATCAGAGCAAAAGAAAGGGTAGCTCCGAACGCAAAGTACCAAACTGCAAAGGTAATTAGTGCTAGTATTATTACTGCAGGAACAAAAACAGCAGAGATTCGATCTGCAAACCCTTGAATTGGCGCTTTAGACCCTTGAGCATCTTCTACAAGTCTTATTATTTGAGAAAGCGTAGTTTCCGATCCAACCTTCATGGCCTGAAATTCAAAACTTCCCGTTTTATTAATGGTCCCGCCGATAACACCGTCACCTACATTTTTCTCAACCGGCAAACTTTCTCCCGTTATCATCGATTCATCAACCGCAGAAGATCCTTTTACTATTTCTCCATCTACTGGCACTTTTTCTCCCGGACGAACGACAATTACATCCCCATGAACTACTTCATCGATTGGAATATCCAAAGTTTGACCGTTCCTTACTACTCTCGCCGTTTTTGCCTGAAGCCCCATTAACTTTTTAATTGCATCAGAGGTTCTACCTTTTGTTTTTGCCTCCAGCCACTTTCCAAGAGTAACGAAAGTAATTAAAAAGGCAGCAGTTTCAAAATATAATTCAGGAATTTTTTCGCCATTTAATCCGATTAATGAGTTATTTACTGCGTAATAATTCACAAAGTTGAACAAACTATAGAAGAAGGCAACGGAGGTGCCAATTGCGATTAAGCTATCCATATTAAACGTTTTCATTCGTAGTGATGACCACATACCTTTATAGAATCCTGCCCCCACCACAAACTGAATTGGAATGGTTAAAATTAAGGAAATTATTCCGATATAAGGAGCAATAAAGTCTCCTCCGGGAAGAAACTTAAAGAAATCCAAAAGCATAAAATAAAGCATTGGAAGACTCAAAAGGAAGCTAAATAAAAATTTGATAAATTGGCCTTTAATTTCTTGTTGTCTTTTTTTGGACTCAAATTCTGGATCTTTTTCGTTTGGAAGCTCTGCTTTATATCCCGCCTTTTGGACAGCTTCAATTAGATCGTCAACTTCTGCCTTATTTTCATCAAAGATAATCGATGCTTTTTCGGCTGCAAAGTTAACATGAGCCTCCTTAACTCCATCTACTTTTTTTAACGCTCTCTCAATTAACCCCGCACAAGAAGAACAATGCATCCCCGAAAGTGCAAGGCTAACTCTTTTTGAGTCGCTTAAAACTTCCTCTTCTTCTGTCTCTTTCGGTGAGGTCATTGATACCGGCTGCGAAGTAACACCTGATTTTAAGTTTTCTAAAGAGTTAAAAGAGTTAATTGATCTTAAAAGCTTTTCAAGATAAGAAGCACTTTCCGAATCGCCATTGGGGACAGTTAATTTTGTATTTCTCTTATTTTCTACCTGACCGTCAAAGTATACTTTTCCATTTACATCTTCGAGAACCTTTCCCGAAGCTACCGTTTTTGATTCGATTACAATTTTTACCGGAGATCCTTTTTTTCCTGATGACTTAACAGAAATATTGCTGACTTCTACTTCATTATTTTCTACATTTAGTATCTGGGCTTTATACCCGGCCCTTTCTATTCCCGCGAGAACCATTTCAGGTCCCACTTTAGATAAACTTGCACGGGCAAACCCTTGGCCTGTTTGTGCATCGACCGATACTTCAGAAACTCCCGGAATTTCCATTAACTCATCCTTAATTATTGTTTCACAGGAAGAACAATGCATACCTGTAGCTTTAAAATTAATTAAACTTTGATTTTCCATATTAATTTACCTGTAAAACTCCTCTCTGCATTCCCATGCCGCAGGTTATCGGGAATTCTCCGGCTTCTTTAGGTGTAAAATTAAAAGTAATAGTTTTTCCTTGAGTAAGGAGTTGTGGGGTATTTACCAGCCTTGGGATCATAATGGAGCTCATGCATCCAGCGCCGTCCTCCTTCGCCTCTATTTCTATCCTTACCGGCACACCTTTTTTAACCGTTAAGGTATTAGGTTGAATGTCCAAGTCTCTTGTATATTCAATTTTAAAGACTTGTTCCTCACCTTCTTGTATAGCAGCAACCGGAGGCTGTTGTTGAGCTTGAGGCTTCTTTGCACCACCGCCACAACCACATCCGCCGCTTGAACCGCACGAGCCGGCTCCTCCAGCCTGTGGAGCCTCTTGCTTGGATCCTACTTGGCCAATATCATCGACTACATTAAAGCTTCCCGTATACATTCCCATAGAACAGGAAAATTTAATTTGCCCAACTTCCTTAGGAGTAAATTCAAATATATTTTCGCCAGCGCTTAGACCTTGTCTTATGCCAAGAGATGGTACGAGCAAACTGCTTGCGCATGAATATGGATCTACGGATTCGACGACCCATTTTACCGGCATTCCTTTTTTGATTGTAAATGAGTTTGGCTGATACCCCGATGAAACCTGCTTCATTCTCACAATCTGTGTTCCGTTTTCGATTGTTACGTTTGGATCGCTAACTTGAGCAGAAGGGGATGAGGATGCAAATGATGAGGGTAAAACGATACCGGTTAAATTGTATCCATTTGAGATATTAAAGAAAGCAAGAGCAATTAAGACAATTCCCGCAAATTTAAAGAATATATTTGCAAATGCTCCCTTAACGACTGATGTTAAACCACCGATACCCAAAAGTCCTGGGGCAGTCCCTAATGCGAATATCCCCATGGTTAAAGAGCCGCTCCAGAAACTTCCGCTACTCATCGCAAAGAGCTGCATGGCTTGAGTGAATCCACATGGAAGAAAAAAGGTTAATCCGCCTAAAACCATAGAGTTCCTATGGCTGTATGCTTTTTCGCTGCTAGATTTTACCCCTAATACCCTGCTTATTACCTTGGGAATTGTAAATTTTATGGCACTTAGCCTCGGAAATAGATCAATTAATTGTATTCCAAGACTTAACATTACAAGTCCAATCCCGATCGTTAAAATACCCAAAACGGAAGAAGACAACTGAAAGATAGATCCTGCCATTCCCATAAGTCCTCCTAAAATAAAAAAAGTTGCTATTCTTCCGATATTAAAAAATATATGAGGAGTAAATTTTTGTATTCCTGTTGCCCGAGGATGCGCCTCTGCAAACCTTGCTGACGCACCTAAAACAAGACCGCCAACAATCGCCATACAAGTTGATATTCCTGCTGTTAATCCCACCAAGAAAACAATAGGCAAGCTTGAATAATTATTCGAAGCAACCGAGGTTGCGCCAAAGACATTCATGCTTGATAGTATGTACCAGATTATAAAAACCGAAGAAGCTGCAATTCCAAATGTTTTATAGTCCTCTATGTTCCTGGAAAAAAATGGCTTTTGGTCTTTTCCGATTGCGTAACCAGCCTTTTGTATTGCTCTTGAGATCTTTCCATGATCTAATCTCCCTTCATGACAGACTTGCGCTTTTCCTTCCCTATAATTTACTTTTGCTGAATTTACACCCGGAATAGCTAATAGCTCATCTTCGACTAAAATTTCGCAAGATGAGCAATGCATTCCTTTAATTTGTATTTCTGTTTTATCCATATTAAATTTCTAAAAGCTTATAAGGCGTTCCTTCAAGTGCTTTTTCCACTTCACTTTTGGAAAGCAAATTCGACGCACTGATTTGGGTATTTCCATCTCCTTCAACTGCGACGTCTTCTACTCCTGGAATTTTTGAAATTCTTTTTTGAATTACCTTTTGACATGCGCCACATGTTAATCCACCAAATTTAATTGTTTGTTTCATAATTATTGCCCTAATTCCTTGTCGATTGTAGTTTTAAATGCACTAAATGGCTGAGCTCCCACAACACCAATTCCATTTACAAATGTAGTTGGCGTACCTTGAACCCCAACCTTTTTGCCCGCTGCCAAATCTGCATCTATTTCTTTTGCATATTTATTTGAATCTAAGCACTTGTTAAATTGATCCGAGTTTAATCCAATATCCTTCGCCCATGTCTTTAAGTCACTAGAAGTGTACTCTACTGTTCCGCCTTGTGGGTCTTTTTTATCTTGTTCATCAAAAATCTTATCATGCATTTCCCAAAATTTTCCCTGCTCATTTGCGCATTCAGAAGCCAAAGCAGCTGGTTTTGCTCCCGCATGAAAATCCAGGGGAAATTGCCTGAAAGCAATTTTTACTTTTCCAGAATCAACATAATTCTTTTTAATTTCCGCAAATGCTTCTTTGTAAAACTTCCTGCAGAATGGACATTGAAAATCTTCGAACATTACCAATTCTACTGGTGCACTTTCTTGTCCTAAGATAGCTAAACGGCCTGCATCTATTTCTACTTTTTTTCCGTTAACGTCCGGAGGTTGCTGTTGAGCTTGCTGTGCTTGTTGCTGCTGCGCGGGTGCGGCGGCTTGAGCCTGTACATTGGGATTTGAACCCGAATTGCCTTGTAGCTGAAGCTTAGTTACAAAAGACCCAAGAAAATAAAAAGCAACAAGAAGTAAAACCATTAATATTTTTGTTGTGCTTGGCATAGGAATCGAAAAAGATGGAATTGTAATTTGCCAGGAATTTCTTTCTTTCATAACCTACTACATAATGTAGTAGATCTTAAAAGATCTGTCAAGGGGTAAAAACACTATTTCGCTGAGGAAAAAGGATAAGAAGCTTTTTGGGAATAAGACGAATAATCCATTTTACTATTTATGGTGCTTACGCTTTTTCTGCATAAGGCAGCGCATTGCTCATCATGGCATAGCATCATAATGTCATTATCTTTGAGATGAATTTCGTTTGCCTGAACTGGTACTGCCAAAAATAGGCCAAAAAAAACTAAAGACACGAGACTAATAAAAAGGTTAATTTTTTTGTATTTTACTTTCGATTTCTGACTAATGGAAATTGCTTTTATTCTCGCTTCAACAGTTGCTGATTCTGCAATAGCAGATGCTGTAAGCATTGGAATAGATGGAAAAGCAAGTAGTTTACTTAAAACAGAAACAAGTGGCTCTTTGCCGAGATTTATAATAACTTCGTTATCCGCCTTTATCTCACGGTCTAATTTATACCTTTGAATAAAATCGGAAATTAAAGGAAAAAATGGAAACAAAATTTTGGTTAAAGATGCAATTAGCATAATAAGCCCATCTTTTTTGGTTAAATGATATTTTTCATGCAATAGAATTGCTTTTAGTTCGTCATTTGTCATCATTTTTATTGTTTTTGTCGAAATATAAATACTTGGATGTCTAAGTCCAAGGCAGAAGGCAAAAGGTTTTTCATCTTCAACTATAGAAACTTTTTTGGTAAGCTCTAATTCTTCCAGCATTGGTAACAATATTTCATTATTTGTAATCTTTTTTGAGAGATGTTTCTTAAATTTATAGCTTTGAAAAACAATTAATACCATTTTAAATAAAATTGCCGCAAAAAGGAGAAAAACGAAAGTAATAATGGATGCATGAACGATAGGTGGCACATTAATTAAACTACCTGTAAGAAAGTACCTGCAGTAATAAATTGTATTATGGGAAAATAACGGCCAAAATTTATACACCAAAAAACCTACAGCTCCTGTTAAGGCAATAGCAATTCCCAAGAATTTTAATAGATTAATGTTTATTTTTTTCATTTTTCTGAAGCATGCTAATTAGGTATCTCCTTTTTTCTTCGGAAAGATCTTCTAACCCTTCCGCAAAAGAAGCTATAGCTGCATCCCCAAATGAGCCTACAAATCTTTTAATAAATGAATCGGCAATTCTTTTAGCGTAGATTTCTTTACCTAGCTTTGGTCTATAAAAATTTGTTTTACCGACTTCCTTTCTTACAACAAAGCCCTTATTCTCAAGTCTTTGAACAATAGTTGCTACAGTCGTATAAGCTATTTTTCTGTGCTTGCTTAGCTCCTCTACAATATCACGTACAGAGGTTTCTTTTCTCCCCCAGATGAAATTCATTACCTGCTGTTCTAAATCGCTTAATGTTTTTTGTGCCATATTCTACATATTGTAGTACTCTATTATTCCTGTGTCAAATCAAAAGGATGTTAAATTTTTTTGGCAATTAAGTAAAAGATTAAGGCTATTAAGCCTACAAAACCTAAATTAAGAAAAATATTGCCTCCTACGTACTGATTAACATAAGCGCTTGCGTTGGTGATGGTTTTTGTAAACTGATTAACATCACCCATTCCCAATCTTCCAGTACTATTTAAAAAAATAATTAAAACCCCAGTTATTGCAAAAATTAAACTGGCGATTAGATTGCTGACAATAATTACCCTGTCTTTCCCTAAAAACTTAAAGCTTCCAACCGGCTTTCTGAGGATTGTAAAGCCGGAAACTTTTCCGGAAAGAAATGCTGCAATAAAAAGAAGCGGCATTACCATACCCAAAACGTACATTCCCCCTATTGCTAAAGCATTAAGGAAATTGGTTGAAAGAAAGGTTAAAGTTAAAATTCCAATTAGAACGGGAGCACAGCAAGCACTGGTTATTCCGGAAAAAATCCCAAGCGTAAAGATTGACACTACATCTGCTTTTTGAGGATCTCGTCCCGGCAAGTGGGGCATTGGCAGTTTTAATCCTAAAAAGGTTATTCCCGCAGATAAAAGCATAACGATTCCACCTAAAAGATAAATGCTGTCATGATAGACAAAAAGAGCTTTTGATAAGGCAGCAACTCCCAAAACAGCAGGAAGCATGACAATAAAAATTCCTAATCCAAAAACCAAAGTCATTAAGATAACTTTTTCTTTTTCTTTAACAACGCTTCCTAAATAAGCGGGGAGTAGGAAAGAAATACAGCACGGGGCAAAAAGAGCAACTACTCCTCCTGCAAATGCTGCGATTAAAGATGTTTGAAAAAGAACTTGTTCCATTCTTACTCTTTTACAACAGTACCAGATGCTGTAAAAGTTATTTTGGAATTAGAAGAATCATTCGTTTCAACTGAAATGTACCGGGTAACCGAACCTACTCCTTGTGGACCATGAAATTGCTGATCAAAAACAACTGTTAATTTTGCTTCTTGTCCAGGATTGACCTCACCAACCCAAGAAGAAATTCCCGTCATTCCAAAATCAGGACCGTCTTTGCCGTTTATTGTCAAATGAGCTTTTGTGCAATGACAGGATGTTTTTATATTAAAAAGCTTTAAAGTGTCTGTTCCTGTATTTTTAATATTAAAAACCTTAGTTGCTTTGGGTCCGTCATAGTTAATTTTTCCCCAATCAAAATCTGTTTGGTCAACTAACGCTTTTGCACGAGAGGAAGCAGCAACCTGAGCACTTCCTGAACTTGTTGCGGTTAAAAAATACACTCCCCCTCCCATTATTAAAAGGGTTGCAAGAGCAATTAAAATTATAAATTTTTTCTCGTTCATACCTTTCCTCCACTCGCTTTAAAAATCTTCATTATTTCCTCAAAGCACTCATTTTGGTCTTTGCCATGTTCTAAATCAGATACACAATTTTTAAGGTGATTCTCAAGAAGTATCAAATTGGCTTGGCTTAAGGATTCTTGAGCAGCTTTTGACTTATCTACCACCATCATGCAATCTTTATTTTTCTGAAGCATTTCAAGAACATTATCCAAGTCAGCTCTGGATTTTCTTAAAAGAGAAAGAGCCTTAAAATGAACATCATCCATTATTAATATAATCTACTACACGTTGTAGAAGAAGTCAAGAAAATTAAAGTGAGGAAAATGTAAAAAACTTTAAAGAAGGCTATCTGTTCTTTCCCATCATTCCGGAGCCGTTACCCATCATTCCAGGACCGTATTGCTGAGTCATCATTGTGGTACTTGGCATCATTCCTGGTCCATAATTAGGGTTATTCATCATATTTGGGTTATTTGTTGAATTATCTTGTCCGCTACTTGGGCAGCCACCTAAAACAAGGGCAATAGAAATAAGCACTAAGGTGGTGCCAACTTTCTTAACAATTGAATTATCCGGATGTTCAGCTAATCGCTCTTTCATGGCCTTAATTTTAACATATACCTACAAACCTATTGACATTCGTATTTTTTTCTAGTAAATTCATCATCACTTTAAATTGTAGTTAAGAAAGCTGCCGCAAGGCGGCTTTTTGGGTTTTTCAGTCCTGCCCTTATTTCAATAAGAAAGGGGGTGGCGTATGAAAAAAGCAATTATTGTTTCATCTTTTCTTTTTAGCTTATTAATAGCAGCTTTTCCTGCTTATGCTGATTCCGCGGACGTAACAAAAGTCCAAACATTTATCCAAAGCATAATTTCCGTAATGGTAACTTTGGCCGGCCTTTTATCAGCCGGTTTTTTTGTTTGGGGAGGGGTCGGATATATAACAAGTTCAGGAAATCCCGAAGCTCTGGACAGATCTAAAAAGACAATCTTTTATTCCGCTATCGGATTAACGGTTGTTCTTGCATCATTTGTTTTGTCTAATATCGTAACTCAGCTTGCAACAACTGCCTTTGGTGCAGCTAAATAATCTAGGCTTTAAGAAGTTATGAAAAAACTAATTTATTTATTAGTGGTTGTAGCCACATTTATGGCGTTGCCGATTCCGGCATATGCGGTTTCCTCGGAAATAACCAACTATACGAGCGAAACCATGAATATAATAACGATTATTTCGACCGCAGCCGCGGTCTTTTTTCTTATTAAGGGCGGTTATTTATATATTACTTCTACGGGAAAACCGGATAATCTAGAACAGGCAAAAAAGACAATTAAAAATGCTTTAATCGGTCTTGTATTAGTTCTGGCAGCAGGAATAATTGTTTCTTTTTTCAAAGGCGCCTTAACCTCATCTTCAACCGGAACAAATTCCACGACAATCAGCATGCCTCAGGTAACTTCCGTCAAACCCAGCGACGGCCTAACTCAAGTACTAATTGACGCCGTTTCTTCCTTTATGCAAAACATTGTTGAAAGCTCAGTAAAACCTATTGTTGACGGGGTAATTTCGTTTCTAACTACGACTCCAACTCTTCTTAATAATTCCGTTATTATGAATTTCTGGTTGGTAATGCTTGGTATTACAGATTCCTTATTTGTCGTTATAGTTGCGCTTTTGGGTTTTCACTTTATGAGTGCCTCGACTTTTGGTTTTGAAGAAACAGAGTTAAGACAACTTTTGCCAAGAATCGGCCTTGCCTTCCTTGGAGCAAACATCTCTTTATTTTTGGCAAACTACATAATTATTACCTGTAATGCACTTACCAATGCCGTAATAAATTCAACCGGAGGATTAAGTCATGCCTGGGTAACAAACGCAATTACAATTCAAAATATCGGGAGCAATAATGTCCCGATAATCACTTTAATCTTTCTAGTAATCTTTCTTATTGTTTCAATCGTTTTACTTCTTTTATACATCTCAAGGTTAATCATGATTTCTTTAGGAGCTGTTCTTTCTCCTTTTATTTTTCTGCTTTGGCTTCTGCCAAAATTTTCCGATTTTGCTGAAATTGCAGTTAAAACTTATGTCGTCACAGTCTTTATTGTCTTTGTTCATGTCGTTATTATCCAGCTTGCGGCATCATTTCTAACGCTGCCTGAAAATTCAAATAATTCCTTAATCTCAATTGCCGTTGCAATCGGGCTATTTATAACTCTTTTAAAAACACCCTCTCTTATGATGAACATGGTTTTATATACCTCTCGAAACGGAACTTTTAAAAAATTGGGAGGCCAAATAATAAATGTAATCAGTACGGATAATACGTCTTCTGCAACAAGGGCTGCGGATAAAGCAGTTAAAACTCCAAGAAAGGTGGTTGCAGCATGAGGACAACAGTAATTCCGGCACAAATAACAACAGTTGAGGATAAAATTGCCGGAAATCTTAACCTAACACAGATCCTTCTTTTAATGGTTCCTGTTTTTTGGACAACCATTGTTTATGCTCTTTTTATCCCCTCAATGAAGCTCTCCTTGTACAAGCTGCCACTTGTTTTAATTGTGATGATTATTTGCTTTGCATTATCTTTAAGAATTAAAGGCAAGGTTGTTCTTAATTGGCTGATTGTGCTTTTGCGGTTTAACGCAAGACCTAAATTTTACATATTTAATAAAAATGATTCCTTTTGCCGAGTGATGGATTTACCTAATCTTGAAAGAAAAAATGGAAAACTGTTTAAGAAAACTGCGGCAAAAAAGACAGTAAAAATAAAATCGGCAAAGCTTACACTTGAGGAAATTATTAAATTAGAACATGTAATCTCAAACCCGAAATATTCTTTGTCCTTCAGGGCAGGGAAGAAAGGAGGCTTAAATGTGGCTTTTGACCAAATCCAAAAATAAGGTAAGTTCAAGAAAACAAATTCAAATAAAAGAAGTAAGAGACAAAGTACTTATCTTACCGAACAATGAATATAGAATAGCAATTGAAACCTCTTCAATAAATTTTGAGCTAAAAAGCGAGGAAGAACAGGACGTTTTAATAGACTCATTTCAAAATTTTTTGAATTCTCTTCCCTGTAAACTTCAGATATTGGTTAGAGTCAGGGAAGTTGATATAGACAGGTATCTTGAAGAAATCTCCAAAACAAAACTCTTCGAAAAAGAGAAGATCTATAAAGATCAGATAGAAAACTACGCGGAGTTTATCAAAAATCTCGTTTCCGGAAACAAGATCCTTTCCAGAAGGTTTTATATTGTCATTCCGTACCAGCATCTAGACAAAAATATGGATTTTAATCTGATTAAAGAACAAATCAACTTAAACAAAGATATTGTCGTCCGGGGACTGGAAAAACTGGGAATGAAAGCAAAGCAATTAGACAGTCTGGAAATTTTGGATCTTTTCTACAGTTTTTACAACTCAAGACAGGCAAAGACTCAGGAATTAAAAGGACAAACCATAGAAGCTCTTTTGCAAAACAATTATGTTTAACTTAATAAATAAAAGAAAGTCGGCAAGATCCCAAAAGGAGGTTCTTAAAAAGTCTTTAAATTTTAATTTCGGAGAACAGGATCAGGTTGATCTTATCTCGTACTCGGGTTTAAAGGAAGAATCTTCCTATCTTGAAATCGGAGATAAATTTGTTCGAACACTTTTTATTTCCGGCTATCCGTATGTTGCCTCAACCGGATGGCTTAACATGCTAATTAATTTTAACCATAACATAGATGTGTCATATCACATAGAACAGGTTGATCCGCTTCTTGCGCTTCCGAAATTAAACCGAAAAATTACGGAGCTTGAATCCACTAAAAGAACCATGCTTAAACAAGGAAAAGTTATCGGTTCGGAAATTACCGACCCGCTCGAATCGGCAATAGAGCTTAAAGACAAAATCCAAAGGGGACAGGAGAAGCTGTTCCAAGTTTCTATTTACATGACAATTACCGCTAACTCTTTAAACAGCTTAAATAAAATAACAACTATTTTGGAAACCGTAATGTCTACCCGTCTTTTTTATATTAAAACCGCAACCTTTCAGCAAGTTGAGGGACTGCAGTCAACTCTTCCAAGGGCAGAAAACAGGTTAGCCCAAAAAAGAAATCTGGATAGCTCATCCGCTGCTCTGACTTTTCCATTTGTTTCTTCGGAACTTGTCCAAGAATCAGGAATTCTCTACGGAATAAATAAGTCGAATAATTCACTGGTTATAATCGACAGGTTCTCTTTAAATAACGCAAACAGTATTATTTTTGCTCAATCCGGCTCAGGAAAAAGCTATACGGCAAAAGTCGAAATATTAAGACAATTAATGCAAGGAACAAAGGTAATTGTTATTGATCCTGAGAGAGAGTATAAGCAGCTTGCCCAATCTGTTTCGGGAACGTACATAAAGCTTTCCGCCAAATCCAAGGAGAAAATAAATCCTTTTGATTTTTCGCTAAACGCAAAAAAAGGAGAAAACAACCTCTCAGAACACATCCAAGACTTAACTGAAATAATTTCGCTAATGGTTCAAGGATTGTCCGGAGAGGAAAAAGCTGTCGTCGATAAAGCAATTTTGCAAACCTATAAGGACCACGGCTGGTCTTTAAATTCTTCATATACTCCAAAGACAAATAAAGACAAACGTGGAAGAAAACCCAAAGCAAAAACAATCCCTCTTCTTAAAGACTTTTATAAAACCTTAAAAGATATGAAGCAAAAGGAGTTGTGCAACCGGCTTGAGAAATTTGTAAAAGGATCTCTTTCCACTGTCTTTGATTCCCAGACTAACATTGAAATGAATAACAGGCTGATAATTTTTGACATAAAAGACCTTAATGAGTCATTAAGACAACTGATGATGCTTGTTGTTGCGAATTTTGTAAACTCCCAGGTTAAATCAAATCCTTCGAAAAGAATTTTATTAATCGATGAGGGATGGATGCTTCTTCAACACGAAGAAAGCGCAAGATTTATTTCAGGACTTGTAAGAAGGGCAAGAAAATACTATTTAGGAGTCACGCTTATTACTCAACAGGCCAATGATTTTTTAAGCCAAGAATACGGCAGAGCCATAGCTTCGCAATCTTCTCTTAGAATTTTAATGAGGCAAGACACCACCACGATTAAAAAAGTATCTAGTGAATTTAATTTAAGTGAATATGAGCAAAGATTTCTTTTAACCTGTGACCAGGGGGAAGCTCTAATTATCGCCGACCAGAACCATGTTGCATTAAAGGTTGTAGCATCTGAAAAGGAACATCCTCTTTTAACTACAGACCCTAAAGAAATTTATCTTTAAATGAGTCCCACAACTTTATTAACCCTTTGGTCTTTTAGAAAAGAGCTTTTTTATGTAACGCTTTCTTTTATCTTAATTCTTCTAATTCCCGTTTTTGCTGTTTTTATCTTAACCCACGCAGGAATAAACGTAGTCTCGGATAAGCTGGCAACCGTTAATCAACAAACACATAAAGTGCAGATTAGAGATCCGAGGACAGGGCAGGTTATAAAAGAAATTGATGCTCAAGTTGTTTGGCCCCTAACCGGAGTAATTACTCTAGAGTTTGGAGAATCAGATCTTCCTTATCAGATATTCCACACCGGAATTGATATTGCCAATGCTAATGGACAAATTGGAGACCCTGTAACTCCCTTTATGGACGGAAAAGTCATCTATGCCGGAGAAATATTTTGGGGGTATGGCAAACATATAATAATTGACCATGGAAATAACATTACATCTCTTTACGGACATTTAGATAAAATCTATGTTGTTAACGGACAAAAAGTAACTACAAGCGATGTCATCGGGAAACAGGGAAGCACAGGATGGTCAACGGGTCCCCATACACATTTTGAAATACGGGTTTATGGAATTCCGGTTAATCCCAGAACTTTTTTAGGGAGCTAGCATACTCATTATAGCGTTGTTTAATCTTAGTGAATGTGGATTAATGCTTTCACAGCTTCTCGCATATCATGTTCAAAATTTTTCCTGAAAATAGAATAGAACCAATTAGGAATAAGCGCGCCCTTGCTTCTTAGTCTAAATAAATCATCTTGGATCTCTCTGCAGAGCTTAATACTAATTTTACCATCTCTCATGGCCAATGACTTAGTCGCTTTATTTTCAAGTTTTTTTCTAAATTCCAATAAATCGTAATTATCTTTGATAATATTGAACGAAATTAGCAGAAGAGCAGAAGATGGTAAAAGTAAAGATAAAAGGAAATTCAAAAAAGATAGATTTAAAACGATAGCAAATATAATTTCCAAAATTAACAAACTAGATGAAATTCCAAGAACCAGAAATATATAAAGCTTCCTTAGTCTCCAATCCCAAACCGCCGAAGATCTTTGGCATAATAAAACATCTCTTGGGCGTCCTACGTTTCTAGTATTAGGATACCAATTTTTTAGCTTAATTCGATCACCTTTAAAATTCCTGTCTGCAGAAATTATAACCTCTGGAGAAACTTTATTACCTAGATTTGAATTCCAAGGTAGACTAAATAATTCCGTATCAAATTGCTCTTGAATCGTGGCTCCTTCTATTATTTTTTGTTTTTCTAAAGATTTTAGTAAAACTTCAGATACAATAGACCATAATCCAGAAATTGCTCCTATCATTAGAGCAGTAGATGGGATAAGTAACGCAATAATTATTCCGCAAAAACTGACTACCACAGAAACAATTATTCTAAATCCCATTATTTTCTTTGCATGAGAATAGACTGAGCTATATGCGGACAATAATTGTATTTTTTGAACCGTATTTTGATCTTTATAAATACTCATACTAACCGTACGAAGGAAATCTTGTACCAAATATCTTGCGCCACTCTTCAATGGATTCATGTATTTTCCCTTTTAACGCATAAGATTCTGCATTAATTGCTCTAGCATAAGCTGTACTAAATCTTGATACTGCTTCGTCAATTTTCACTTTTGAATCAATATAATTTCCTACGTCCTCACTGAATCCCGCAGGATCAGGATTTTTTTTATCAATTTTATTTCTCCCTTTGTCAAAAAAATATCTTGCTCCAGATGAAAAATTACTAATACTGATTCCTTCAAAAATATCCCAAGCCAAAGTTTCAAGATGAAAGGAATTAAAATGGAAGCCGATATTTTTATTCCAACATTTTATCATTTTAATTAATGGGATCAGATTTCCATTATGTTTTTTATTATGTTGAGACGACATTCTTATATGTTCCCTCGGGTCCGTTGATAGCCAACTGTGGGTATTTGAATTTGGAATGAAATAGCCTCCTCCTGTTCTATGAAAAGCTGGCGTAACGTCAACATGATAAGCGTTAAACGTAATTGTCACAGCTTGACCATTTCTACTAATCTTTGGAGTTTTTGGGTATTGCTTAATGAGGTTTCTTTTTATGCAATCTAAAAGCCCTCCAGGCCCACCATTTTGACCATTGTAATTGTGGTAGTGCTTAACGTCTAAAACAACGAATATATCGACATCAGCTTCAGGCATTGGAGGAATAAGAGTATCTCTGATATATGACCCTGTTAAAAAATCTCCAATAACAATTAAGTTATCCCCTAACACTTTTCGGACATTTCTCTGAGTAATTGATACATCTTCTGCTTGGTTGTCAGTAATATTTAACCTAGATTTGAATGTTTCAAATGCTCCTACTATTGATGTAGACATATCAGTAACACCGATTTTAACAAATTCAACTCATAAGATGCTTATGAGAGGCTCCAAAGAAAAACAGCAAAAAACAATAAGATTAGAATTCCTAATATCCACCAAATTTTTCTATTTGGTGATTTTCTCATTTCGATTGACTGATATCTAAATCCTGCCGGCTCATCCATAATCAACAATTAGATTCTATCAAACCATATTTCTATAAGATAGATATATAAAATGGTATAATATCGACATATGGATAACTCTAGTAAAAACATTGGCAGCAATATTAGGAAGATTCGAGAAGAAGCAAATCTTACGCAGGCTGAGGTTGCAAAAAAAGCCGGGATAAACGTAAACTATTTTGCTGTCATTGAAAGAGGAGAAGTAGCAACTTCTCCAGATAAATTGCTTAAAATAAGCAAGGCTCTAAAAGTGGATATTTCACAAATAATGAGCTAGATAAATCTATCCAGGTTTAAGAAATTAAACATCTCCATTGCAAATCTTTCCCCCTCCATTCTTCTCATAATTTCTCTACTGTTCGATTGGGATAAAATATTAAGGCTTCCCTCCCATAAAATTTTTCGATCAATAATCGCAAGCTTCCTATGATGACTGCCTAAACAAATTAATACCTGGACACCTATAATTTCAAAAATTCTTATTGCTTCTTCAGATTGCTGTTCCATTCTCGGGTTATGCTCTTTCGGGTCTCGCGTAAATATAAAAATCTGCACACCTTTTTCCAATAGTTCTTTAAATAGGGGATTGAGAAATCTGGTTCTTTCGGCAGTGATAAAGGGACTTTCAATAATTAGTTCTTTTTGGCAATTTTTAAGATCGTAAGTAAAAGCAGGATAAAAGGTCGTCTCGTCGAAAAGGGAACTTTTCATTCATCCTTCCTTTCTTCTAAAGCTTGGTATGCTACCATTAGCTTGCTGAAATGAGATAGGAGCGGTTCAAAATAAATAAGACCTTCCGCACCATAAAAAAACTTAATGGCATGACGGAAGAATTCACTTATACCTCTTTCCAAGAAAAGTTTGACCAGGCCGCTGTACACAATACAAGATTCGTAGGCAAAGCAGTAAATGATGATTTACAATTATCTGAATTACTTGACATTCCTCAACAATTATTGAGTGACTCAATGCTTGTGTTAGGACTTTTGTATCGCGAACTAAGCAGAGCACAACGAAGCGGCAATCCTTCCTTCATGGAGGATTTTTATCAAAGAGAGAAGCTTGCAGTAATAAGGTGTCTCGACAACCCTAGACAGAAGAATGAATCCACGGCTCTTCTATTGATTTCAAATGCATTTCTGGATCTATTTTTACATCCAGATGCATTCAGAAAACATTTTTGGAATGTTTCACCGGAATTTAAACCTTCAAAAAAACTTTTAGAAGCTTGGTCAAGACAATGGTATCCACAAGTACAGCAAGCTCTTTATCCCGAACCATCGCTTTTGACACATGCTTCGATTTAGAAAACCCTTTCTTTCATTTCTTTAACACAATCTAAACATTTTTTCTTGAGAAAAAAACTATAATAATATTATGAACGATAATAAACTTCACGAAATTTATCATGCATTTGACGGTAAGCTTGTTGGCACATTTGAGATGAAATTGCATGTCTGCAAGGTGTTAGCAAATATGCCTAGGGAAGTAATTGAGTTTGTTACAAAAAGCTGTTGGTTTATGAGCTCAATGGATGATTCATGGGCGTATGCTTTTAGGGGAGACGATTTAAAAAACCAACATTTAATTTTTTTAAGTGATCATCTTTTGAGTCAGGACGAAGCTCAAATTCATTACACAGTTGCTCATGAAATCGGACACGCTTATCTTCGTCACAGAAATTCGGTCTTCATTAATCAATCAAAAGAAGAAATTCGTCAGCAAGAAACCGAAGCCGATCAATTTGCAAAAAGATATGCTTAAGTAAACTTACTTACAACCAAGATTTTTATCAAGATCTATTTGATCATGCTGAACTAAAAAAGTTTCTCCTCCTGTAAATCCTTTTCCGCAATTTTCAGCAGGAGTATCAGATATTATTGCAGGCCACACAGGTAAACCGTTTTGATAATCACCAGTTAAATCTCTCCACATTAAGGGAGTGGAATAAACTCCAACAGGAAGTCCTTTTTCATTGAAAAACTTAACAGCCCCATCTATGATTCTCCTATTATGGGTTGGATCATCAGTCCAATAATTTAACTCTTCAACATCCAACCACCACATCCTAGGACCCTCAACTCCCTGACTCTTGGCATAAGAAAAAGCATGAAGTGCTGAATTATATCCGTAATTCCCAAATTGACAATCCAAATCCGCATCATGACAATTGCCATAAGGACCTTTTAGGGACCTATCGGGATCATCGTCTCCTCCCACATGAACATTAATATATACTGAAGCAGAACCTGTAGCGAGAGCCCATTTATATTCTTCTGACAAACAAGGATTTCCGGTAAAAGCTTTACCACCTGTCACCCCAACTATTCCAAAATCGGCTTTTGGCAGTTTTTCAACAATGTCGCATTGAGGCCAAGAAACATCATGACCAGACCCCCGATATGGCTGACCACCATCGGCAAGGCTTGCTTTGTTTTCAAAAACTGTTGTTTTCTTATTCGTAGTTTGAATAGGAAGCACGACGAGGATAAACAACATGGCTAATATTTGGGTTTTTATTCGCACGAGTCAAAAAACTAACATGACTACTGTAAATCTGTCAACCCTTTTTAGGCTCAAAAACCAGTTTTTTTTAGGCCGATAAGGATATTGCCTTTAAGGCCTAAAATACAGCACATTAAAGAGTCCGATAGCGGAATTGCTCCCAGAAAGAAAACTTGACAAAGCGATTGTATTGCTGTAAACTCCCAAGCTCCGGGTAAAAAAACCCAAAAAAACTAGCTTATGGGGCAGGACATACTAGCAAGTGCTCTACCATTGTTGAGCATGGTGCTAATAAATATTACTCCAGTTTCTCCATCGGCCTCAATAAAACCTCAAATTTCCTCAATGACTCCTAACGAAAAAATCGTTTGGGAAGTCAAGCAGAACGAAACCCTCGGGGGTATCGCAAGCGCGTACTATGGAAAAGATGATTACTGGATAATCATTGCTAAAGACAATCCCTGGATAAAAAATCCGAATTCAATTGATGAAGGATGGATGCTCTCTTTAAGAAAGATGCCACTGGATAAAAAAACAACTGAAAAAATTGAAAGAGAATTTTCCGATGATGAAAGCAATGCTTCGGAGTCATTCAGCGAACAAGTAACAAGTACTACTGAACCAGTAACTACCACACCAACTCCACCATCTAATTTCGATGAGGTTTACAAAGAAGCAGGGGCAAAATATGGCGTACCTTGGCAAGTCCTGTATGGCATTCATTTAACAGAAACTGGACTTCGAGATGGCGCTATCTTTAATGGCCAAGGATCTGGTGCTAGGGGACCAATGCAGTTCATGCCAAGCACTTTTGCCGCATATGCGACAGATGGGGATGGCGATGGAATACCAAACATTGACAATGCAAAAGACGCAATTCATACAGCAGCAAACTATATGGCAAAACATGGCTCTCTTGATAATGGATTAAGATCTTATGGTGGAAATACCCCAGGGGTTCTTGCCGCTGCCCGCGCTAGAGGATTTACTCAATAAAACATATCCTTATTCTTCTTGACTGATTCTTGATATCTGATATACTTCAAATTACGTTGCGGGCGTAGTTCATCGGTAGAACGTCTCCTTGCCAAGGAGAAGGCAGTGGGTTCGATTCCCATCGCCCGCTCATCATTTCCCCAAATAAACACTACGGTGAGCCTGTTACCGGACCCCAACGAACTGCTGCTCCTTGATTCATCACTTGTTTAACTTGATAGGGAGTTAATGCGTAATTATATATTCTGATATCATCTATTTGACCGTCTGTAAAATAATCTCCGGGATTGTATTTTCCAAATAAAAGATTTGTGCTGTTCGTTCCTAAACTTGCACCATTTGTTGTGTTCTTTAAATTTCCGTTTACATAACAATTCATTTTCCCAGAAGAAGCATCAAAAGTACCAACCAAAAAGTACCACGAACCTGTAGCTAGTGCACCTAGATTACAGTCAAACCTTGCAGCAGCAGCGCTAAATATCGTCCAGTTATTAGATGTAAGATTGTCTCCATAAATATAATATGCCCCATTTGTTCCTGCATTTCCTTTATTTATCATCATCCAGTTGTTATTGTTTTTAAACTTAATCCATCCAGCCACTGTTATTGATGATGGTGCTTGAAGAGCATTATGTTGCACGGTTACAAAATCATCTGCTTCCAAATTTAAAGATGAATTAAATTTCCCAACTCTTCCGTTATACCATGCTCCAGATCCATCTGCTGGGGACACACATGTACCTACCGTTGTTTGAGGCGCTGTGCCACCAATAGTTATAGAGCCATCCATCCCGTTTCCAGCTGAGTCATGAGCAGTTGCACCTTGACACTCATCGAATTTCCACCAACCAATAGGTTTTCCTTGATTGTAATCCCACGCTATTTGAGCTGGGGTACGAGCATAATCATAAATTTTAACTTGGTCTATTAATCCCTTAAACGGATAAGTTGACCCGCTTACAGCCCTTCCGATTCTTAGGTTTGATGATCTATTTCCTGCTCCATATATCCAACTCACAGGTGTTGAGCCTACGCCATTTGTATAAATAATAGCTTGGGATGCATCCCAAGTAAAAGCAAGGTGATACCATTGTCCAGTATTTATGGTTGGTGTTTTGGGTCCACTTCCCGAAAGATTATTTGTCCCATCATTAAGAGTTCCGAGAAATCTTTGATTAGTACCATCTCTAAATAACCCATAATCAATGCTTGACCAACCAACTCCCGGACCTTTAAACACTATTGAGTCATAATTTGTTCCCCATGAATTTACTTTAACCCATGCTTCAACAGTTCCAGCTGTTGTAGGGTTAGGACCAGTCGAGCTTGAAACATCATTGTTGGTAAATTTTAAGCAAGAACCTATTTTACATCCACCGCCGGTCCAGGCGGGAGAGGAGTTTAATGTCCCTGTATTTCCGTTTCCACTTGTATCGTTTGTTGTACCTCCTTGTTTTTCTTCAAAATTCCACTCGGCAACCGGAGGATTACAACTAGATGTGTCTCCAGGAACACAATATGCGCGAGATGCGGAGCTAGAAGCGGTTTTTCCATCAGGACCTGTGCTGATAACCCCAAGAACTAAAGATTTACCCTGATTGTAATCCAGTTTTATTTGATCTGCAGTTAACGCTGAATTATATACCTTTACTTCATCTATAAAGCCATCAAATAAATAACCAGCATAGCTGGACGCCCAGATTCCTGTTCTTATTGTTTGACTGGATTGAGCAACAGTTGCAGCTCTTGAATCTTTCTGCACTCCGTTTATATAAAGTGTTATATTGGTTCCATCATAAGTAACGGCAGCGTGTGTCCATTTTCCTGCCGTTACCTCAGGAATAGTTACTGTATAGTTGGAATAAGCATTTACACCATCTCCATAACAAATTCTTACAGAACCTGATCGTGGTACAATATTTAGCCCGCTTGACGGTGCACCATGCTTAAGATTTGTAAGGACTGCCGCCCATTCGACAAATGCTCCACGCTTAAACCAAACGGAATAGGTAAAATTTGTGCTTAACGTGATAGCAGGTGTTTGAACATACCCGTTAGAAAACAAGAGGGACTTACCATATCTTCCTTCAGCTGACCAAATAGGAGCAGCCGTACCAGTAAGGTTTCCATTCAATGCAGATCCTCCATTTCCAGAGTTTTTCGCTGTTGATCCATATCCTTCATCAAATTTAAGATACAACAATTGACTCCCAATGGGGGAACCGCCGATTGGATGGGAAGCATTCATATCTTCAATTATTTGACCGGGAGTCCTTGCATAATTGTAAATTTTTACTTCATCAATTGAACCATTAAAATAACCATTGTTAACCCTGCTATATCCAATTCTTGCGTCTGAATATTGAGAAAGAGGAACAATTGTGTTACCTGGAGAAGCAGAGCTGATTCCTACTTGAACACCGTCGACATATAATCTTGAAATTCCAGTTGCACTGTCGTAAGTACCTGTAAGGTAATACCATCTGTTATAAGCAAGAGAAGGGGAAGACATTTGTTTCTCAGTAACAGTCGCCCCATCTGTAGTTTCAACATTCCAATCAACAATGTCCCTATTTAGGTAAAATCTTAAATCATATCCTTGTCTTTGTTGAGCATCACCAGTCCAATACCAATGTCCGAAAACACCATCAGCATTGGAAACATCTACTGATTTCCTATTAACCCAAGCTTCTACAGTTATGCTTTTAAAATTCTGAAGAGGAATTACTACGTTATCACTCGAATTATTAAATAAACCTGAAGAACCAAATTTTCCCTGAGTCCAATGGTTTCCTGCTCCACTCCAAGTTCCCAAGTTGGCATTTCCTGTTCTATCTTGAACATTGTCACCAGATTTTTCATCAAAACTCCAATATGCGTTCGGACCAGGAGCCCAATTATAAAGCTTGGAAACTTCAGATGACGACAAAGCTCGGTTGTAAATACGAACCTCATCGTAAGTTCCATCCATTTCCCAACTATTAAAGCCTTGTCCAAATTTAAGAGTATCAGTACTATCCGCATTTCCAACATCACCTGTAGTAGTAGTTCCGCTTTGCTTTCCATCTATATATATCTTGTGTCCATTTTGCTTATCATAAACAGCAGTGACGTGATACCATCTACCAGTTGTAATTGCTGAATTGGCTGAATTTGCTTCAATGGCGCCACTTGATCCACCAACTTGAAATTCTATTTCATCGTTATACCCAACCCTAAGATGATAACCAGGAGTTCCAGTGCCTGCATTCATTTTATCCAATAGTTCCGGAGCGTCCGGGGAAGAAAGATTATTTAATTTAACCCACATAGAAATGGTAAAATTATTCGTTCCCATGTTTAATACGTTTCCCATGTCAATACTACCGTTTCCTCCATCTACCTGAAAAACTCCATTCCCAAATTTTCCGCTTTCGGAAGCTGTTGTATCACCAGACCAAGCTCCATCATATCCACTTCCAGAAGAGTCACACGCATCATTTACTCCTCCCAAGCAAGTATTGGCAGTTGCTTCGTTTAGCTTCCAATACCCAACTAATCCTTGAGCAAGTGATCCTTGTTGAATTAAATCATTTCCAATAGAAGAAGACGCACCCTTTACAGATCCCCTAGATGAATAATCCAATTTTACCTGATCCTCCGTTCGGGCATAAGAATATACCTTAATATCATCTATAAAACCTGCAAATCTAGATGTCGGAGAAGTTTGATCAGTGTCCGTTACGTCTTCAATTTGAAATCCGCTCCACATCACATCTAGAGGAAGATTTGTGTCTACATAAACAATACCTCTGGATTGATAGGTTCCGGCATGTCCTGCTGCCGAATTATATATCCATGAAGTTCTTTGCCAATTTGTTGTCAATTGAATAACGCTGCTGGTTCTGTATGCATTATCAGATATTCTATTTAAATCCGTTGCGTATTGAGATAAATTTGTCTCAGCTCTGCTTCCTTTAATCCAAGAGCTGACTATATATCTTTTACTATCTTCTATTGAAAAACTTACATAATCATTTTTATAACAGCCCCCTGTTCCAGCTCCTGTTTTAGTAATCTTTTTATACGGTAAATTGTCATATCCGCCAGATGCATAAAAGTAGGCTTCGCCTGTATCACCACCCCAGCATGAAGGGGAATAAAGTGTGTTATATGTCCAAGCCGAGTAATCTGTGTTTGGAGCCATGTTGTTTTTGCCCAGCTTTGAACCTATTCCTGTTGTTGTACTAATTGAATCTTGTGAAACACCACTTATTGAACTGCTATAAGTACATTCCGTACCGTTTATATATATCTTATTGGTATTTGACCCGTCTCTAGTCCATGTAACTTGAGAAAATCTACCAGCATCCACCTGTTGACTACATCGCTGAACCGAATTAGCTACTCTTCCGCCATTTATTAATACTGTTGGTTTTCTGTCATGAAGCTCCAAAGAAAAACCGCTAAAGGGAGATGAAAAAACAGCTCTATTTAAAATAGGCATTATACCTGACGTAGTAGCCGGCTTAACCCAGGCAGAAATTGCTATAGCTCCGGTTATATTTAATTTGTCATTAGCAGGAATTGAAATAGAACTTTTCTGATCGACTTTTAAACACTTTCCGGAAATACATTGATCATCAGAAGCCCAGGTAATATTTGAAAGAGAAGCATTAATTTTGTTAACTGTCGAATCACTAGTCGTGGAACCTGTTCCTTCGTCAAATTTCCAATTGGCAACAGGGCTAATTGCTTTCTCTTCATTCGACGGAGAATTAACCGTAGGCTCTGTTGCTACTGCTTTTCTTACGAAAATCCAGTCAATTGTTTGAGCACCACTACTAGGATTTGCCCTAATACCTACGCTTCCTCCATCATATGAGGAGTCTCCGTTAGTAGTTGTGTAGGATATTGCTGATTCATTGTCATAGACATAGATTATGGTCGAAATCCTCTTGATCTCAAGCGTTCTGAATTCTGAAGCTGTCCAAGAAGAAACACTCGAGTGTTCTGATCTGCTTGACCAGACTCCCGTTGTTCTACGATACCACTCAAAGGCTATCGTTCCTCCTGTCCTTCGCGATGCAACCAGATAGCCATTAGAATCGTCTCTAGCGTCAAAAAATAATCCGCCGTCAGTCCCATTTTCTTTCATTCTTGACTTAACAGCATATCCTGCGCTAAAACTGGCCACAGAATAAAATCTTATATCGTTTAGATCGCTAGATGTGGCAAGAGAATTTCCATCGTATCCTTCTGCTGAAACTGTATTAGTACCGGTAGTATCTCTCCATTTTGCTCCATCTACGTATTTAAAGTCATCAAACAATTGAAAAACTTTGTCGGGAGAATCGCTTTTTGGAGAGGAAGGATTTCCGTAATAAACAAGAAGTGTGTTTCCGGCTGTATTTATTGAAACAAGCTTAACCCAAATTCTTGTTGTTGCGGTATTACAGCTTCCACCCTCGACCCAATAGGGGAGTAAGTTTCCATTTTGATCAGTCACCCTAATGTCATTACAATCGGAACGCATTTTACCGGCTGTTATCAAGGTTGCCGAATCCATAGTTACGGCTATTTGATAATCTGTCAATGCTGTATTAGAAGTAATAGAAACTGTTTGCCTATATCCCCAGGAATCATTAAACCAAGCAGCTTCTGCTTTACGGGTTTGCTGATAGATATAGAAAGCCGAGGGAACCAAGATCAGGAAAAATGCCATTACCGCTGTCCAAAAATAGAGTTTCCTGCGGGCAGAAAGTTTGCGCCAAAAAAACAGATTAATTTTAGGAAAACCACTGAAACTACGAAAAAAACCACGCTTTTTATAGTAGTAGCGCTTCATGCTTTTAATGTAGCAAAAAACTGAGCTTTTGAAAATGTATCAACTTTAATAAAATGCTCAATATTTTAAATACGAAAAATCAAGCTAAAACTTGACAAAAATAGGCAGAATATGTAAGTATTAATCAAATGAGAAAGGTTGTCCTGCTCGCCACGTCTCTTATCCTTACTCCAACCCTACTTATCATTACCATCCTCTTTTTTTTCTTTCTTACCTTTGAAAAAAACAAACCGTACGTAGCCGCTTCAGCATATACGAACCCTGTATCTTACGCAGCTTTGCCAGGCACGCAAAACGTAATGCAGGATAGGATTGATCAAAAAGACGGCAGAGTTGAGATCGTAAAGCAATTTTTCCATCAATATAAATCTGATCTTGAGCCATATGCCCAAGAGGTAATTGATGCTGCAGATAGATATGCTCTTGATTACAGATTAATTCCGTCAATTGCGATGCAAGAATCAGGACTTTGCAAAAAAGCTCCTAAAGATTCTTTCAATTGCTGGGGATTTGGAATATACGGTAAAAAAGTAACCAAATTCCAGAACTACTCAGAAGCTATTGAAACTGTAACAAAAACCTTAGCCCGTGACTATAAAGAGGGAAGAGGACTTGAAACACCTGAAGAAATCATGAAAGTATATACTCCTCAAAGCAAAGGGAGCTGGGCTGATGGTGTAAACCATTTTATGGCTCAACTTCAATAAAAGAACTGTCTACATGCCTCCAAAATCTGTATTCACGCCTAACTAGGCTCATAGTTTAATACTTGACAAACCTATAGTTTACTGTTATAATACTCAACAGATCCTAAGGTATGCCCTTCCAAATGCATACGTTAGGATTTTTTTATGGCTTACAGCATTAGCTCGTAAGCTTTTTTAATATGAAAAAACTTTTTGTAATCTTAATTATGGGCTTAATAACAGCCCTTCTACAGAAACCTGTTTATGCGGAAATATCTTCTACAAAGGCAACTTCTGCGAGAATTGCTATGGTCATTCCTGAAACCAGGGAAGATCATCGTGTAAAAATTTTAAAAGACTTTCTTAAAGCGCAGGATTCTCCTCTTGCTGAATATGCTGATGTATTTGTTAGAAATGCTGATAAGTACAATCTTGACTGGAAGCTGGTTGCTGCTATTTCCGGTACAGAATCTTCCTTTGGCCTTGCATATCCTAACGGGACATACAACGGTTGGGGATGGGGAATTTATGGAAACAACATGCACTACTTTACTTCGTGGGAAGACGGTATAGAAACCATTTCTAAAGGTCTTAGAGAGCAATATATGGATAAATGGGGTGCTCAAGATGTTTATGGAATTGGAAAATTCTATGCATCGTCTCCAACATGGGCTGAACACACTATTCACTTTATGAATAGAATTGATGAATTTGCGCTTAGAAATCCCGAAAATACTCTTTCGCTTTCATTGTAAATCCTGTATAATTGGGTGCGCGTAAAGGTTTGGCAAAATCCAAATCGGAAGCTACCAAACGCGAACGCGGATGTGGCGAAATGGTAGACGCGATAGGTTTAGGACCTATTGATCGCAAGGTCTTGGGGGTTCGAGTCCCTTCATCCGCACCAAATTAAGGAAAGTTATATGGCAAGTAAAATCGATAAACAACCAGACGGAACAATAAAGCTAGACGTCACCATTCCTGCTAAAGATATTGCAACAACCAGAGAGCTAGTCGTTGATGAATACGTAAAAAATATGCAGGTTCCGGGCTTCAGAAAAGGTAAAGCTCCAAAAAAAACAGTCGAAAGCAAAATCGATCCGGAAAAACTTAGAGAAGAGATACTAAGAAAACTTCTGCCAAAATATTACATTGAAGCTGTAACTGAGCATAAATTAAATCCAATTTTAAATCCAAAGATTCACATCCATAAAATTAACGGAGACAATGAGGATTGGAATTTTGAAGCACTTACATGTGAAGCGCCTGTGATTAACTTGGGAAGTTACAAAGACAGCATTAAAAAAATTACTGCTAAAGCAAAGATTGTTATCCCGGGAAAAGAACAACAGCAGGTTTCATTTGATGATATCGTCAAAGAGCTTCTAGTTTCGGTTAAAGTAACAATACCGCAAATAATTATTGACCAGGAAGTAGACAGACTTCTGGCTCAGTCTTTAGATGAAATCAAAAAGCTTGGACTAACTCTTGAACAATATTTAGGCTCAACTGGAAGAACTGCTGCTGATTTAAGAAAAGAGTATGAAATAAAAGCTACTAATGACGTAAAGCTTGAATTTGCTTTACAAAAAATTGCTGATGAAGAAAAAATCACCGTAGAAGAAAAAGAAATAGACGAAGCAATTAATCAGGCAAAATCCGATGCGGAAAAACAAAATCTTCAAACCAATAGATATCTTCTGTCCAGCATTCTAAGGCAACAAAAAACGCTTGATTTCCTTAGAAACCTGTGATATAACGAAGCTTAACCATGGCAGGTAAAAAAGCGCAAGCTTTAGCAAAACAGTTAGTTGATCAGAATCCAATCGA
>JAMCTK010000064.1 GCA_023381035.1 Patescibacteria group bacterium | reverse complement strand
TTTCCAGAAAAAGGGAGTCCATTAATTATTTATACTATTTGCGCCAATTACTAGTCAATGCTCAGCTGAGCTTATTATCGTCTGTATGGACATGTCCTTGAGTTATTGCCAGAAGCTTTGAAAGTTCACTTGCGAATTTTCTCGCATGCTCCCTACTCATTCCTATTCTACTGACAATTCTAGCCTGATTGGTTGTGCCCAGTCTTTGCATAACATCAAAAACTATTCCATCGGGATTTGCGGTAATAAACACGCTATCTGTGTATAAAATAGGTGTAGTATCTAAATTAATATTTACCGCGACCTGTTGTTCATCCTGTTTCTTTTCTGCCATATATATCACCTCCGATTAAATTCAATTAGGATTTAAAATTCCCAAGATATATTATTTCTTCCTCAAGTTGAATATTAAATTTTTCCTTAACAGCTTTTTTTGCCATTTCTATCAATGCTTTAACATCGCTTGCCTTCGCATTATCCGTGTTAACAATAAAGTTGGGATGTTTATCCGAAAACTTTGCCCCACCTACTCTTTTCTCCCATAAATCACATTTTAAAAGAATTTTTACAACCGGAACGATCGGAAAAGGATCTGACTTAATAAATTTTTCCCATTCAGTTTTTAAATTGTAGGGCAATAAATCAAACGGAATATTTTTGAAGACACTTCCCGCATTTGGATATTCTAAGGGATGTCTATTCTTCCTATATTCAACTTTTTCCTCAATTTCTCTTTTTATTTCTCTTTGGTTTCCCTTTTTAAAATTAAAAACTGCGCTTATGATAAATTCTTTTTCTCCTTCTCCTTTTTTATACACACTGGTCCTGTATCCAAACCCGCATTGAGAATTGTCTCTTTCTATAATGTCCAGCGTTTTATAATCCAAGCTTGTTACCTTTATAATATTATCCTTTGTCTCGCCTTTAAAAGCTCCAGCGTTGCCTCTTATTGCCCCGCCAACTGTCCCGGGAAGCCCTCCAGCCCACTCAATGCCGCTTAGCGAATTTTCTACGCAGAAATCAATTAGATCTTTAACTAAAACTCCTGAACCAACTTGAACCTTTCCCCCATTCATCTCTATCCCGCTAAGTAAATTATGAACAACCAGCCCATCATATCCATCATCACTAACCAAGAGGTTTGTACCTTCTCCTAAAACAAAAGGTAAATCAGACGAGGTCTTTTGCCACTCTGTTAAACCATTTCTCAAATCCTCTAAAGAGCTTACTTCTAAAAGATATTTTGCAATCCCACCTATTTTGTAATTAGTAAAATTTTTTAATAAAACATTTCTTTTCAACATGTATGTGTATTTTAACAAAATTAATTACTCTTGACACGTTTTTCATATTTAGTTAAAATTCGGTGTCCAATGACTGAATCAGAAAAACAATTATTAAGACATGATGCAATTAGTCTTAACGCAATTTGCAGTGTTCCAGATCATCATAAGGGAGCTGCGTTAAAAACGCTATCTAAATTAGAAAACATACACTTTGGCCATTTATTCAGGAGAAGAAGCATTGATTCCCTTTTAGATATCTTGTCATTGGTTAATCAGGATGCGCAAAGATTTATTTTTACAGCAAATACCTATGCTGGACAATCAATACCTGACAAGCTTCGGACCGCAAAAAGCACTGCGGATACTAGGATAGAAAAATTAGGAAGATCAAAAGACGCAGACGCAGTCAGGGAAAGAGTGGAAAAGTTAATGCTTTTAAAAGCGCAAAGCTCAATTTTGACGACATATTCCTTACGACAACCACGTTCCGCCAGGTCTCAAGTAGCACAAGCAGGTTTGGATTTGGCAGAATTTGCTAAAAGCGCCGCATCAATGGAGGTGATTAGAGACCAAGAAGGTTTTTCAGCTAATCCATTTAATTTTTTAACAAGACTGTTTGAGTTTGGAATAGTCGGCGCATATTCTTATTTACTTGAAGATGGTGATTATGAAATCATTTTAGATTTTCCATTAACCCACAACGAAGAGTCTGTTTTGTTTCCTGTTTTTTTCAATTCAAGTGGAAAAATAGATTTAAAGAAAACTAAAATTCATGACTGGAGCACTACTCCTGCGCCATTTGCCATTCCTCTTACCAGAGAAAGTCTTGTAGCATGAGACTATTGACTCGGAGCGTTTCCAAGAGTTGTTTTTACCTCTAAAATCTTTCCATCTCTCCAAATAGTCAGGGTCATGCTATCCCCGACTTTTTTACCAGAGATTGCTTTGGCAACATTGTCATTGCTATCGCCTACATTTTTTCCATCAATTTTTGTAATAATGTCTCCTGTTTTCAAGCCTCCCTTATCAGCAGAAGAATCCTTAACTACTCCTTGGACATATGCACCCTGAGCAACATTATTGGCAAGAGCTGTTTGTTTGCTAATAACTACGTAGGAAACTCCTAAATACGGCCTTTCAAATTGTCCATGTTGGCTAAAGTTAGAAAGTGATTCTTTTACAACATTTATTGGGAGTGCAAATCCAATATTTTGACTACCAGACGCGACAGCTGTATTTACTCCGATTACTTGTCCGTCAGAATTAACAAGCGGACCTCCTGAATTACCCAGATTTATTGCAGCATCAGTTTGAATTACGTTATCTAATTGCTCTGCATAACCTTGATAGCTATCACCAGCAGTAATTCCCCTTCCTATTCCGGAAATGATTCCTCTTGTAACAGAGTTCCTAAACTCCCCTAATGCAGTTCCAATTGCAATAACAAATTGACCAACTTGCAATTTGGAAGAATCCCCCATGATAACCGGTTTTAACTCAGTGTCCGAATTCTCAGCAGGATCTATTTTTAAAATCGCAATGTCATTTGCCGGATCTCTGAAAACATTTTTAACACTATAATTCTTACCATTACTTAAAGTTACTGTAAACTTAGCATCGGGATTTGAAACAACATGTTTATTCGTAACGATTTGTCCATCAGAAGAAACAATAAATCCTGATCCAATATTTTGTTGGGCTTGATTGCCTTGCTGATCAGGTGCGCCAAAAATAAAAAAAGGACCAAACCGAAGATCACTTGTCTGGCTGGATTCGGATGTTACAGTAACCACAGAGGGACCGACTTTTTTTACAGCATCTATAATTGCTGATTGTTCAGTAACCACCTTCACAACTTCTCTCGATTGCGATGGTTCTAAGAATTTAAGTTTTGATGAGATAGTAGGCAGATAGATAGAGGTACCACTCCAAAGACCAAGGAAAATAACCAGAATAACAAGTAAAACAACAAGTTTTCTCATAGTAGATTTAACTAATTTATTCCCGGGGTTATTTTATCAATTCTTCTATGGCTTTTTCAAGTTGGGCATCTCTGCTTGGGTCTTTTGGATCTAATTGAACTTCTATATCAGGCTTTAATCCCTTTCCATTAACCCATGTCTTATTGGGAGTAAGCCACTTTGCAACTGTGATGTGAATTCCAGATCCACCACCAAGATCTTCTGCCTGTTGAACTGTTCCTTTTCCAAAAGACGTTTCTCCAATAAGTTTTATTTTCTTAAGATCTCTTAATGCTCCGGAGACGATTTCTGATGCAGAAGCGCTTCCCCTATTTATTAAAACTACAACAGGGTAATCCACCATGGCTCCCCTTCTTGCCGCAGTCAAACCTTTTTGCTCAGCAGCATTCTCTTCATAAACAACAGGAGATCCTTGGGGAACAAATTCAGAAGCAATAAATACTGCATCTGTTAAATATCCTCCTGGGTTATTTCTCAAATCAAGTATTACACCTTTAAAGTTCTTTTCTCTTTTAATTTTCTCATTTAGCTTATTTATTAAAGCAGTCCAATCTTTATTAGTACTGTCTCCAAACTGTGTAAGTCTGATATAAGCAATCGTATCGTCGCTTTTGAATTTAGAAATACTATCAATATCTTTAGTTTTCTTAACCCATCCATCAACGCTTTTTACTGTTATGACATCTCTGGTAATTTTAATATCAACAATTTTATTTCCTTCTTTATGAAGTACGGAAATGATTACATTCGTACCTTTGGGTCCTCGGATTTTTTCTACTGTTTGTGCTAAAGTCCAAGTACTAGTTGCTGCTCCATCTACTTTTAGAATAACATCCCCTGCTTTTACTCCTGCTTTTTCCGCCGGACTTCCGCCAAGAGGAGCAACAACAATTATATCTTTATCTTTCATACTAAGCTCTGCGCCAATTCCCGTAAACTGACCTGCTAACCCCTGCTTAAAGTTGTCGTTCTGGACAGGAGGAAGATAAACTGTAAAAGGATCATCTAGGCTCTGAAGTGCACCCGCAATCGCTCCGTTTACCATTTTTTTACCATCTATTTTGCTTTTATCGTAATATCCTGCTTCCACTTTTTGCCAAACCGTCCAAAACTGAGTGAAATCTATATTTGTAACTCCTGGTGGCGGTTCTTTACCGGTAACTGTTACTTGAGGCTTGTAATTTTTCCAATCTACAGCAACCTTATTGACTCCAAAATAGTATCCACCAAAAAAAGCAATTAGAGAGATTACTGCTACCTGAACAAACAATACCTTATTTTTCATAGAGTTCAATTATGACAAAAAATGGCCTGTCAATCAATAGGAGTTTGCGATTACTAGAAGTTAAACCCTAACTAAAAATGGGAGCATGGCTAAATGCCTTCCGTATTTAACTTGAGCTGATAAATGTTTTTGATGTCTTGCGCAAAGTCCGTTTCTGGATCTTGGCACAATTTTACTTCTTTCTGTTAGGAATTTTTTAAGAGTACCTATGTCAGAAAAATCAGGCTCCTTTTTCTCATTGCAAAAATAGCACTTCTTTGGTGCTGTTGATTTTAGTATTCTTTTTTTTATTTTCTTTTTTGCCATATTATTAATTTAAATTTACTAAAAAGGAATATCATCCGGAGGAATTATTTCCTCTTCCGCTTCTACTGGTTCTGCCTCTTTTTTAGCTTTTTTAGCAGGCGCTGTTTTTTTATCAGGAACTTCTATTTCAGCGTGTTCTCCTTCTTGTCTTTTACTATCCAGTAAAATCATGTCGGAAATTACAATTTCAGTAGTGCTTTTTTGACTACCGTCCTGACCGGTATAATTACGTGTAGAAAGCCTACCTTCTACATAAACTTTTCTTCCTTTAACCAGAAATTGGCTGCATAACTCTGCCAACTTATTCCAAGCAACAATTTTATGAAACTCTGCTTCTTCGTGTTTTTCACCCGTATCTGTTGTCCAGGCTCTGTTTGTTGCCAAACCAAAAGAACAAACTGCTGTTCCGCTTGGAGTATATCTTAACTCAGGATCTCTAGTTAAGTTTCCTATTAATTGCGCTCTATTTAAACTACGTGCCATATTATTTTGCTTTTTTCTTTACTTCTTTCTTCTCTTTTTTTACTTCAGTTTTCTTTTTTGCGTCATCAGCTTTTGAATTCTGAGTCTTAGCTTTTGCCCTTATTAAAAGGTGTCTCAAAATATCCTCGTTTGCAAACAGCTTTTTTTCAAAATCATCAGGAATTTTTTCATCTGTTTCCAGTAAAAAATTAAAGTAATACCCTGCTGCTTCTCTTTTAATTTTGTAAGCTAATTGTTTTTGTCCCCAATCTTCTTCCTTAGTAATTTTTAAGGATTTCAACATTCCCTTAACTGACTCAATAATTTTTTTTCTTTGGGGCTCTGTTAAAGACGCCTTTAGAACAAGAACAAATTGATAATTTCGCATTTGAATAATTTTACCTTTAAGAGGTTAAAAAAGCAAGGGGAGTTTACAGTCCTATACATTTCGTCTTGCATCGGAGAGTTCTCGAATAGTGGCCTTATTACCAATTGGGCAAAGTCCATGACTTCTTTGCGTTAAGCACATTTCCGTAGGAAGCTTTGTAACATTATGTTTTTTATCAACTCCAGGTGCTACGTCGTCACAAGGTAAATCTGAGCTGGAAAAATCTACGATAACTAATGGAAATCCTTTAAGCTCTCCGTCGTAAAATCCACAAGCATAAACTGGCTTTCCGTTCAAGCTTCTTGGACTTTCAAATCTTTCCCTTGCTCCCATAAATAAATTCCTTAATTTGGAATATTATCAGCAAACATTAATTCTGTCAACGAGGAAATTTAGGAGCCGATTTTAAATTCCACTACATCGCCGTCTTTCATAATATATTCTTTCCCCTCAAGCCTAGCTTTTCCTTTATCTCTTGCATTCTTCCATCCCCCATTTTCAACGAAATAATCAAAAGCGACAATTTCCGCTTTAATAAACTTTTTCATAAAATCAGTATGAATTGTCCCTGCTGCTTCAACCGCATTGGAACCTTTCTTAATGGTCCAAGCCCGAACCTCTTTCTCCCCTGCTGTTAGAAAAGAAATCAAACTTAATATTTCATATCCTTTTTTAATGATTCTTTCAAGCCCTGATTCCGAAAGCCCTAGAGCTTCCAAATATTCTTTTTGCCCATCTTCATCTAGCTGAGAGAGCTCTGCTTCAGTCTTGGCGCAAATCACGACAACGTCTTTTCCAAAATCATTATTTAAATCTTCCTCATCCACATTAGCAACAATTACCATTGGTTTCATAGTCAATAGCTGAAGCTCTTTAATCTCTTCTTTTTCCTCATCTGTTAACTCTACGTCTTTTGCCAGCTTTCCCTCGTCCAGACCCTTCCTAAGCTTTTTTATTCCTTCCCATTTAGTTAAATCCTCTTTAGTGGCATTTTTTTTTGGATTAGGTTGTTTATTTAAAGTATCCAAGTCTGCAAGAATTAACTCCATATTGATTACTGCAAGATCATTCTCCGGATTTGGTGCACCCGTCACATGATGGACATCCGAAGTTTTAAAATGTCTCACGACCTGAAAGATCGCATCAACTTCGCGGATATGTGACAAAAATTTATTTCCTAAACCCTCACCTTGAGCCGCTCCTTTTACTAAACCAGCAATATCGACAAACTTTACTGTTGCTGGAACGATTGGCGGAATATCCGACATTTTGTGTTCGTTTTTGGTTATTTGGGCTAACTTGGCGAGTCTTTCGTCAGGTACAGGAACGATTCCAATATTTGGCTCTATTGTTGCAAATGGATAATTTGCCACAAAAGCTAGTTGTTTTTTTAATAAGGCGTTAAATAACGTCGATTTTCCAACATTAGGAAGTCCTACTATACCAATTGATAAATTCATACCTGGAGATTATACCATTCAATACTGGTTCTTGAAATAGAATGAGGGCATTTGGTACCCTATATAGGATTAAGTATAACTCATATTTATGCATGTGTATCATTATCTCGTCAAAATCTTTTTTAATTTTTTATCAAGTATATTTCAATTAATTTTCTTTATACTTTTTCCACAAAAAACTACCGAATCTACACCCACAGGAAAACCATTGCGTATTGCCATTGACGTCAAATCTCCTCTTTATGAAATAAGTGATAAATATCTTTCTTTCGCCGTTGATACTTCAAAAGCACTTGGAGGATATTGGTGGGGTTCTTCCGGAGTAATTGAAATAGGAAAAGGGAAAGAGAAGACGATACCGCTTGACTTCACGAATGAAAAACTTATTACATTTGCTAATGCTCTTTCTCCCGCATATTTCCGAGTTGGAGGTACGGAAGCTGACAATGTTTTATTTGATCTAGAAACAAAAGAAGATCATGTACTCCATCTCACAAAACAGAAATGGAATACTATCAATAATTTCGTGAGCAAAGCAAAACTGGACTTATTTTACACAGTCAATGCTTCTCCGCTTGTAAGGGATCCAGATAAGTCTTGGAATAATAAGAATTTTGAGAGACTTCTTCAATATAGTAAGAAAAAAGGCTATGAGATAGCAGCATTCGAATTAGGGAATGAATTGAATGCTTATTGGTTTTTTCATGGATTCTTTTCTAGAGTTACACCGAAACAGTATATAAAAGATTTCCTTGTCTTTCGAACTGTTGCAAAGAAATACTATCCGAATACTCTCGTTGGAGGTTCTGCATCATTATATTGGCCAAGAATTGGTGAAGCATTATCATTTGTCGGTTCTTTTCTTCCAACATTCATTAAGAATATTGCCGAAGATGCAGATATGTTTACATGGCATTACTATCCTCAGCAGTCTCGACGTTCTCCGCTTACGTTCCCAAAAGCAAAAAGTGGATTATTGCTTCAGCCTCGTTATCTTAATGATATTATCAAATGGGCAAAAAAGCTAACCAGAGTAAAAAATACTTCCAATTCCAATTCTGAGATGTGGATTGGTGAAATTGGTCATGCAATGTGTGGCGGGCAATCTGGAATATCTGATACCTTTGAGAGCTCATTGTGGTGGACAGATGTACTAGGTTCTATGGCAGCAAATGATCAAAAAGTTGTTGTAAGACAAGATCTTGTAGGATCAGACTACAGCTTGTTGGATGAAGAAACTCTGAATCCCCGACCTGACTTCTGGGTGTCACTTCTTTGGAAAAAGCTCATGGGTACAAACGTTTTTGGTGTTCGAATATCAACAGATAATGATTATATTCGTGTGTATGCTCATTCAGTGAATCAGAAACTAGGGTATTCCCAAGATTCCATTACTATTGTTTGTATCAATTTACAAAATAAAAAAAATGAGCTATATATAAACGATTTATGTGTAAAAAAAGCACTAGTATATGAACTTACTGCTGAAAAGCTTGATAGCAAATCTGTAATGCTTAATGGCGAACGTCTGATAGTTGGGAATACAGGCATTCCTTCTCTGGAAGGTAAAGAGATGCGAACAACCAACAATCTTTTTAAGCTAGCTCCATTGTCAATTACTTTCCTTGTGTTCCCACATGAGCAATGACAGCAAATTTTCCTGGGAGTAACTCACCTGTTATTAAGTTTTTTGCAGGAACAACTTGTGCGCCTTGTTTATACTTCTCTGCTTTTCTGGCATTTACTGCCTGCAATACCAACTTTTCATCATCACTTAGACCATATGTCTCAGCGTCCACATCTCGGATAAATGAGCCAACAACTGCTGAAAATCGTAAATTACGTTCAATTTCTTTTCGTTCCTCTTCAGGATATCTCTCCAGATCGCGAGCTACAGCATATGGTGTGTATTGAGTACCAACGAATAATTTGAAAGCTCTCTTAGTGAACTTTAGTCGGGAGATATTTCCGTCTTCTCTTTCGTAACCTCTTGCTGAGGTTAGAGCTGCCAGCCGCTTATCAAAGACAATTTGTTCTGTATGTAAATGGCGCTGCAAAAGAAGTGACATTCTGGTGTCAACACCTACTCGATCATTAGGATTAAACTCCACTTCTATTTTGTTTGGATTACCTTTTTCAACAATAGCTGATTCCCGCACAGAATTGAAAATGCTATGCAAGTAAACATAAGGTGGGTTAATATAATCTTTCATTCGTCTACCATTTAAACGAAAGAAATGTCCTAAGAGTAATCGGGAAAATGGTTTTTGTATAAGCGGATATTCAGCTGACTCTTTTCCTGTCGAAGAACGGAACATGATAGGTCCATATGCTGTCTCTGCCTTAGGATCGGCAAATACCTCCTGCGTTAATACCTGAACTACATCAGGTCTTTTCATAATTGTATCAGCATCAAAATTTACAATAACATGATTTTCCGGTTCCATTTCCGGATGTTCTTGATGGAAGGCATCGATTGCATAACGGATTCCTTGGTTCCTGGCTCTACTATGGAATCCCCTTTCAGAACCATGCAGAACATCGATACGTAATTTATCTTCGCCTCTTTGTTTTTCGTCACTTGTAATTCGATTATAAATTTCCTGTGTTTCTTGACCGCTACCGTTGTCAGCAATTATTAAACGCAAAGATACATGAGGAGCAAGATTTTCTCTCTGTTCTCTTATATTATCCCGCAATGCAAGAATATGCTCCGCTTCATCTAAAGCAGGTGTAACAAATGTCGCACTAACTATGCCTCTTCCTTCTTTATTCTGTGGCATATGTAATCCATTAGCAGGCTTTGTGGATTTTACACTCTATTGTGTCAAAAATCAATCCAATACTTCAATCTGAAAGTTGAAATAATTTTGACCTTATCCAACCATTCTCCCTCTTATTTTACATACTTGTTCTGATTTGTTACTTCTGGTAATATTCAAGTCAGCTCATATGAGTATTCCTGAAACAGAGAGGGTTCTTACTCCACCCCACTTGTTCGATGTAAAAATTTCGAGAAGAGATTTTATAGCAAAAGCGGCTCTTGTAGCTGGAACTGTTACCACTTTGGTTGGAGTCAAAAAAGTGGCTGATCTTGTAGAATCTGGGAAGCTTGGAGAAGGAATCCGTTTGTACCCCCCTAAATTAAATGTGGAGCGCCTTAACTACACTGAAGACATAATGAATCCTTTCATGGGAAGACCCCTGGTGGATTTCGATAATTTTTTTACCGAGAATAGGCCCCTGAATGTTATACATAGAGCTGGAAATACTATTGAAGATATAAATAGAGCTTATCCAATCGCCAACGTATTTGACATTGATGTGAACGACGTATTCGGAACTCTCTACGGAGAGCATGGAATTATTCCTCACATAAAAATCCCTATATTAAATCTGAAGTTTAAGATACCAATGGTTATTGACCTTAATGAAGTAGAAGTGAGAAAGGGTATGCCAACAACTTTTGAAGATCTTATTAAACATATTCATTCTCTTAGCACTCCCGACAAACCTCTTGGAGTATTTTTAGACTTAAAATATGGAGACTTTGAAGAAAAGACATTGGAAAAATTAATTGATACATTAATGAAATACAGGGTTTCTGCTATTCTTGATCCAAAAGATAAAAAGTTACTCCAACGTATTAGAAACGTTCAGAGAAAGAAAGAAATCAATCCACACACAGGCATTGTTGATGAAAGGCGAGAAAGAAATTCATAATCTGACTTATTCTAAAGAAAATATCTTTTTTAATTTTAAATTAAGGTAAATTTATCTTTCGTGGGCAACACCAACTATATCCGTGGGACTTTTGTAACCATTAGCAACTAGATAATCATTTAATCCTTTTTTTAATTCGTCAAAAACTCCCATGCCTTTCAGATAGGTTCCTGTTCCTACTCCAACTAAAGTTGCACCTGCAAGCATTACCTCAACTGCGTCTTGCCATTTGGTAACGCCACCCATACCGATTATTGGAATTTTTACAGACTCATAAATTTCATAAATACACCGAACCGTAACGGGTAATATTCCCGGACCAGAAACTCCACCTTTTTTTGCTCCCAAGATAGGCTTTTTTCTTCTTATATCTATAATCATTCCTGGGCCAACTGTATTAATAGCAACAATACCATCTGCTCCCTCTGCTTCACAGGATTTAGCAATTTCTCCAATATCTGAAACGTTTGGGGAAAGCTTAGCGAGTATCGGAACTTTTCCTGATTCTTTTTTTGCTGCTTTAACTATTTTACCGGCAGCCCCCTTTTCCATTCCCAAAGGTTTTCCAAAATCATCATCAACATTAGGACAAGATAAATTAAGTTCTATAAAATCAGGCTTTAAGGGCGCAATTTTTTCCACAAGATAAGAAAATTCACTTATTTTTGTAGCAAACAAGCTCACAATAATGGGTGCTTTTGGTTTTTCCTTTAGTAAGCTAGCAATATCTTCTGCTCCTTTTTCTATTCCGGAATTTGCAAGCCCAACAGAGTTTATAAAACCGCAGTCATATTTCCAAACTCTTGGAACAGGATTTCCATCTCTTTTGTTCAAAGTTAAAGATTTTAAAGTTACCCCTCCAACTCCATTACTAATTGCTTTTTGCAACTCTGAAATTTCGGTAACAATTCCTGACGGAAGAATAAAAGGATTTGCAAAAGAAGATCCACAAAATTTTGTCAAAAGCGTTAACATACAATCATTATACTAAGAATTTAATTATTAAATTGCAATAGCCAGATCTATTGACAATGTCTTTTGTTTCGTCCTTAATTAAAACAGGTGAAATCTGTTTTTAAGATCATACTCATAATTTTATTTGCTCTTACTACTTCCCTTTTTGCTTTTACTTTCGCATTACAAAAAGCAGATTATTCAGCAAAATCAATTAAAACAAGATTGCATGAGGCAAATTTTTATCAAAAGGTCTTTGACGAGGTTGACAAAAGTCTCAAAGACTCAATCGATGAAACAGGTGGCCAGGATCCTTTCGCATCCATTCTAGGTCAATTTCTTACGAAAGAATATTTGCAGCAAAAAATAGAGATATTCATTGATGATTCAGAGATCTGGGCTTTAGGAAAAGCAAAAAATCCTCCAGTTTTATCATTTATAGACATCAAGGAAAAAATTACTCAACAAAATCCGGATTTAATAAAAACTCTTGAAGAAACAAGTGCTGCACTTGCCAAACAGCAAAAAGAACTTGCTGAGCAAAATTTTCAAAATGGAGGAAATCCTTCCGATATGCAACAAGAGAATATTGATTTTAACAAAATTATGAAAAGCGACTTTTCAATCCCAATAGGGCAAAACATTATATGGGTCAAGAATTTATCTTGGTTAGTTCAGAATATACTAATTTTAGAATTTTTACCCGCTGTCTTACTGATTGTAATGTTTTTACTAAGCACTAATTTGAATTCAAAATTAAAATGGCTAAGCGCGGCATTCTTGGTCTCTTCAATTGTAAATGGGTTTGCTTTCTTGATCACTAACGGAATATCTAAGCTGCTTTTAACAAATTTAGATAAAATATTAAACACCCTTCCATCTTTTACCTCTCCTCTACTTGAAACTTTTATTAATCCATTCCTAGTTTCCTATCTTTATTTTGCAAAAATTGCTATCGGAGGATCAATAGCTATGTTTGTGCTAACACTAATTGCTTCTCTGTTTATTAAACAACCTCAGGTTCTCGCAAAAAAGAAGGTTTGACCTATTACCAGATTGGAACCCAAAATTCTTCCATTATTACTACCTGAAGAATTAATAGAAAAAGTAAAATTGAAAAATATTTTTTATTTAAATTAAAATTATTTGTAAGAAATTGAGAAACAATTAAAATTGGTAACGACATTAAGGGCAACCAAATTCTTCCAACTTCTCCCCTGCTTATACCTGAGATCACTAATAGAATGAAAAGGATCCAAAATGCTTTTGTTAAATTATCTTTTCTTAAAATTTTATAACTCACATAAAAGAACAATAGGCTTATTGAAAAACCCATATAGATAAAAAAATCATAGGGGTTAAATATCAGCCAAGGAAGATATTCCCTAGGAAGCTGGTATTTAACAACTGACTGCAAAGACACGATCGGATCATATCCAAATAAAATAAACGGAAGGAGAAATAACAACAAAAATCCAAAAGACCAGTAGGTAAAAGTCTTGAGCATTTCTTTGGGAGAAGAAAATAAAACGTAAAATATAAAAAATCCCAAATAAGGAATTATCGACATCGAAAAGAAAAGCCCTGCTCCTAAAATACTGCCGGACAAAATAGCGAAAACTCTTTTTTTTGATTTCAAATATTGAACTAAAAAAGTGAAACTTATTAAGGAAAAGATTGTATAAAATGGGTCAAAAAGTAAGGCAAAAAAAGACAGACTTGGAATAATGGAGTAGAGAAAAACTGTTCTAATTGCAATCTTTTGATTGAAGAGATTTTTTGCTAAAAAATAAAACGGAACAATTGAAATTGCAGCAAGAAAATGCAGTAAAAAAGGAAGTATTACAGCACTTACTCTTTGACTAACGTTAAGAGGTTCCCAAAGGCCAATAGAATCCTTAGAAGGAGGAGGAATTTTTGAATAAATTGCTTTCGTAATATCAATATTATTTTCAAAAAAATAATTTACTCCTCTAATTAAAAAAAGGCTTCCCGGTGGATGTCCTCTTGCGTGTTGATTAAACTGCAAAATATTTTTGGAAAAATCTCTCAAGTAATATGCGTTATCATTTTCTCTTATTGCAGTCGTATAATATCCATTTATTCCGGGGTCAACTAACCTTCTGAATAGAATGTTAACACCAAAACGGCTAAAATAAACCAAGCTTATTTGGAATAAAAAAATAATCAATACAAGCGTTGATAGAAATAAAAGCTCTCTTTTTCTGTTAAGCTTTCTATCAAAAACTGAATTAAAAATTAAAAAAAATAAGGCAACAATTAATCCTGGTTCCCAGATCTTTGAAAGAGTATTTACAAAATAATATGGCCAACGGGAAGCAAGGATGTTGTCTATTGGTCCACGGATAAAAGGAGTTAAGTCAATTACCAAACACCCTAAATATAATAGCGTGAATAGCGAAATAATTGAAATTATTTTTTCTGAAGATTTAGTCATTATGCTAAGTATAGCAATAGATGAATGCTTAAAGCATCAATAGGCTTAATTAATCTTGCTTTTATAGGGTAAACTAAAAACAAAATTTGAACCTTTACCTTTTGCGCTCTCGACTCTTAACGAACCATTATGTCTTCTGATAATTTCCGAGCTCAAATAAAGACCGATACCAAGCCCGGGAAACTCTTCTTTGACTCTAAAAAATTTATCAAAAATTTTACCGTGATATTTTTTCTCAATCCCAATTCCATAATCTCTAATTGAAACCTCAGCTTCGTTCCCCTTATCATGCAATGTAATAATTACCTTACCACCTTCAGGGGAATACTTAACCGCGTTTGACATCAAGTTGTTAGCTACCTGATATATCCTCTCTTCATCTCCATAAATTTTTTTATTTATTCTTCCCCTTAAAACAATTTTATGATGTTCACTCAATTCTTGGGACATTTCCACTACGTCTCCAACAACCTTATTCAGATCAAACAATTTATTGTTAAACTCCAATTTTCCCGACTGCATACGGGAAACATTGAGTAAACCAGAAATTAAATCCGTCAATTTTAAAAGTTGTTCGTTCATTTTTGTAAGATATTTTTTATAATCGGAGTGATGATTTCTTTCCGCAATCTTTTGCATAAGTTGGGCATAGATTTTAAGACTGGTAATCGGTGTTCTCAGCTCGTGACTTGCAATGCTAATAAAATTATCTTTAATTTCATCTGCTTGTTTTGTTTTCTTAATTACCTCGTTTTTTTCCTGAACGTCTCTCTCCAAACTTCTGTAGTAGTGTTTTAAGTTTATAGACATGTGTTTTAAGCTGTTAGCAAGTGAACCAAGCTCATCGTGAGATCTGGTTGGTATTCTAAAACTAAGGTTACCTTGAGATATTTTTTCTGCAGAAAGAGCTAATTTTTCAATTGGCAAGGTTACTGTTTTTCTTAAATAAAAATATAGAAGAGTTATTAATATAACTGCCAAAATTACCAAAGCAATAGAAATCGTTGCAACTTGACCAACCAAGTTTTCATAAAAAATATTAACCTTTTTTAAAGATCTTGAATTGAAATCTTCGAGTTTTTGCAAAGCCAATCCCATTTCTTCTTTTTTTAAACTCCACTTTAAAAAGTCTTCATTTATCTTTTGAGCATCCCCTTGATCAATCGAATATATTAATGAAATTCGTAAATCCCCAATGTCATTTTTTACTTGTTCATAATTGCCAACAAGTTTTTTTTCTTCCTTCGTTTTAATCAAGCCTTTCATCTCATCCATAATCTTGTTTAGGCGTACTATATCTTTGTTGATAGTCTCAATTCTTTTATGATCATTATCAAACTTGTAAGACAGTACATTCTGCTGAATTGCATTTTGAAGGGTGTGAAGTTTGTCTACTAGAATTACTCTTTTCTGAATTTCGGAAACGTCTTGTTGAATAAATTTTTTATTGTTATCTATATATCCAACAGCATAAATAAGCATCCCAACCAAAACAAGTAAAGACGCAAACATAAAGAGAACCACCTTTTCACTAATTTTCATAAGACAATCCTTTAACTAATCTGGAAAAAATAAACATTCCGAAGCGATCTGCATTAAACAGAAAATTTATGAGGAATAGAGGGGAAACCCTAATTTTCATACCTGCCTTCAACTGGTCACATTTTATCACAACAATACAAGATTAGCCAGGCACGCACAAAGAATTTAATTCTTATTTTGATCTTTTTATAAATTTAAAAAATCTACTCATCTCTCCGTTTGCCGCCCTGTCTTGATATAAAAAAGCTAGCTTACTGTCTTCGAATGTTTTAAAAAACTCATCCCAACTTATTTCTTCAAATGAATCTTTCTTGCTATATTTTGGAAAATATATTCTGAGTAGTCCTGCTCCTCTTCCTGTATCCTGTGTATTTTTTACAACACTTGGACTCCCATCTCGTTCCAACGCCCACTTCTTTATTTCATCGTGGTCTGTTGTTATCATTGGCTCACTTGTCATTTTTTCTCACCCCCTCTTTTGTTAGTATCCACTAAATCTTTCCGTTCTTATATTATCTTTGTCAATTTTCAAATCCTCCAAAACATCACCCATGCCGGAAACAAAACCAGGAGGACCGGCGATCATATATAAGGATCTATCAAAGTCTGCAAGATAATCTTTTAAGAATTTCCCATCAATTCGTCTCTTTTCTCCCATCCAATTTGCATCTTTGGTCATTGTCAAAACCAATTTGCAATTAAAATTTTTATTAAAAATTACTTGAAGCTCATCCAGAAAAGGAGTGCTTGCTCTATCTTTGCTGGTGTAAATTAAAGTTATTTTATAATCAAAAAGCTTTCTGTCCCTAATGAAACGTATCATGCTCATGAAGGGAGTTATGCCTATCCCTCCAGCCATAAAAACCAAAGGCTTATCCGAACTTGGTAAAACAAAATCTCCCTGAATATCTTTAATTTCCACTTTTGTCCCTAAATCTAATTTTGAAAGTGTTTGTTTGAATCCCGAATTCCTAAGTCTAGTTGTCATTTCTATCGTTTTATTTTCCGCCGGAGAATTCACAATAGAAAAATGACGGGTTGGACCCCGTCTATCATCAAAAAGTAAGGATGGCAAAGTAACAAAAAAGAACTGTCCGGGCTTAAAGCTAATTTCTTCCGGATATTCAAATCTCACCCACATTGTTCCTTCTGCAATTGCTTTTCGGTCTGCAATCACTGATTTCATGAATTTAACTATAAAATAAATAATTAATGTAGATGATAAGAAAGCAATAAAATGTTGTAAGAAAATTAAATGGGGATCCTAGTTACTATGACTTCGCCTTGATGGATTTTTTAGTAAAAAACTTTTAAATGATGTCTCACCGTTTCTTATGTGACGCATATAGCTTACACAATCACCTTGATTTTTAAATGAAGGAGACTCGAAATCTCTCCAACCCTCGCCTTCGCAATCATCTTTAGGATTATAGTTTTCGGGAACAGGAGTTAAGGTTGGGGCTGATGTGGGAGCGCCGGGATTTGAAGAAATTATCGAAAAATTATCAAAGTAAAATCCTTTTCCTAAAATTCCACCAACTGTTCCACCTGAAGACCTAAAAAGAACTGAATCAACTGTTTTTGGAAGTTGAGGGGTACCTAATCCCAGCCTATACATATCTTCCAAGCTGTTTCCAGTGTAGCAAGACAGGTTATCAACACATACTGTAACAACATCGTTATTTGAACCATCAACAAAATCAATAGTTGCCTTTATGTGATGAGAAATATTTCTGCTTAATCCAACTGCAACAGGAACAATTCTTACGTCAGAACAATTAGAATAAGTACCGCCACTGCCAACACAAACCAAATCTGTTTTATACTCATCCAGTAAGACAAGTAATCCGTCTGGAACTTGCACATATCTGCTTCCTATCAAAATACTACCTGCAGCTACGTCCCTTATGGTTATTGTGCTCATTGGATTTGCGTCTCCTCTATCCATATTCGCTTCTATAGCTAGATTTTGCTGAACACCCTCCGGATTAGCCGAAGCAAAGTCCCATTCCACTTCAAAGTGAGGCTGTCTTACCCCGGCTGATAGACTAGCGTTTTCTGCTTCACTCTCCCCCGCCTCATCCTGAAGCGGACTTGATACGACATTACTGCCTTGAGTTCGTATTGCGTTTGAAATTCTAAAACTTTTTAAGCCGAAATTTCCAAAAGATAATTGAGGAGTAACTTCTTCTTCGTCTATTTGTCCATTAACTATCCATCCATATTGACCACCGACTGATCCTAGATTAAAGTTCTCAAAGTCAGTAGAATAGACATTTGCCTGAGATTTAACGGGATTTGAAAAGACTGTAAAGATTAATACTAAACCAGCTAGAATCGCAATAACTATTGCAGCTAAATAAAGCTTGCCTTTTGTAACCTTGGCTTTAGTTTTTGCCTTAACGCTCTTTTTTGCTTTTCTTTTAGTGGGCATTAATTAAACGATAAACCTTTTTACCATCCCTTGTCAAGGATAAATGATGTCGCTTCCATAATAAGAAAAACGTAAGAGATTACTATATCCCTAGACAAGATGAGCAACTCCAATTAAAATTATCCTTATGATTGGAAAAGTCGATAATATTAACGATAAGGCAAAAGAGAATCAATACTTTAGACAAGTATTAGAAACTTCGAACCACACCCAGGTTGTTATAATGAGTATTCCTCCACAAGGTGAAATTGGATCGGAGGTTCACCCAGATAATGACCAGATTTTATATCTTGTTGATGGAGAAGGAAAAGTCATCTTGGATGGAAACGAAGAACCTTTTAGGAAAGGTGATTTAGTTTTGGTAAAAGCTGGAGTGGAACATAATTTTATAACTGTTGGAAATGAATCAATGAAAATAATTACAACTTATTCCCCGCCTCACCATCCCGAGGGAACAATTCACAAAACTAAAGAGGAAGCTGAAGCTTCCGAACATTAAATAATTTATCTTCCAATTTTTTTCACCTTGATTCGGACTCCTTGTTTTCTTTGGCTTCTCCGGAGTCGCTCTTATGCTCACTCCCTTTTACTTCTTTATCGTCTTCCTTTTTTTCAGGTAACAAGAGCTTTTCTATTTCTTTTTTATTTTCAATGGTAGCATGTTCTCTTGCTGACTTTAAATTTTCTTGGCTTTCTTTTATTTTTTCTTGACTATGCTTTCTTTCTGTTTCTTTTTGATAATCTTTAATAGTCTTTTCAACTTTCTTCTGATCTTTTTTTTCTTCTGTCAATTTTTTAATCTCTTGGCTTCTTCGAACAATAATTTGATCTTTAAACTCGGGATTAATAATTGAATAAGCTTTCTCCGATAATATCTTTACGGGGTACAAAGCTTCTCCCTGAACACTCTCTTGTGCTCTTATAACAGATGACCCTCCAATTAAAATAAATAGTAAGAAGGCAATCGCAGGAACAAATAGCCATTTACCAAAAAAGGAGAACCTTTTTGATTTTTCTTCAATCGCAATAGGCTCTAGAAACGTTCTTTTATGTTTAAATGAACGCTCAATTTTGGAAACAACCCGGAACCTGTCCATAAGAAAACTAAAATCACTTAGTTCTTCTTCGCTGGCTCCTTCCATCTTTAACTCTTCAATAATTTCTTTATCTATCACTTTTAAAAACCTCCTTTAGCTTGGCTAACGCTCTATATTGCAAAACTCGAACATTTCCTTCCGTAATGTTTAAAATATCCGCTGCTTCCTTAGCAGAAAGCTCTTCTATAAATCTTAAGATTACAACATCTCTTAGATTACTTGGAAGCTGAGAAAGAGCTCTTTGGACTTCTTTTATGCTGTCGTCTTTATGTATTTTTTCAATTAAGTCTTCGTCATAAGACGCATCAAACCCTTCCTCCATTTTAGTTTCTAAAGAGAACTCTTTTTTATACTTTTGTTTTCTCCAGTAATCTATTAAGATATTTTTTGCAATTTTAAAGAGCAATGCTTGGATAAAATCATGTTTAATTTTTTCCCAATTTTTCCAAGCTCTTAAAAAAACTTCTGCCGTAATATCCTCTGCTAAATAAGGATTCTGCGTTTGTAAATACAGATACCTATATATCTTATCTGAATACCTTATATATATAACATCGAATTCTTCATTGAAATGCATCGCCCTATTTTAGCATGGTTACATATTGTAACGAAATTTATCGCGTTTCGTTATACATTTTATATGAAGAAATTTATCGCAGTCCTAGCAGTTACACTTATCCTTTTAGTTCTGGTCCTTACTCAAGCAAGAGCAGAAACAGGAAGTAAAAACAACAAAAATCTATCTCCCAAAGAAACACAAAGCGTTTCGGTAACTCCCACTCCTGAAACAAAAACAATAGAAACAAGGAGTATCGGAAAAGAAATTTTGCAAATCATAGTAAGAGGAGTAGGCAAAGATCATCCCAAGTGGAAAGGATTTGAAATGAAAGGAAGCATTAGCAACGTTTCGCCTACATCCTTTGACTTAAACGGAAAAAACATAAAAATGGATGCAACAACAACGGGAAAACTGCAGATAAAAGGAACTCTTGTAAACGACGCTTTTGTAAAAGTAGAGGGTAAACTTATTGACGGAATATATTACGCAAAAGATATTAAAGTACAACAAAACAAAGGAGGTGAAGAAAATGAAAATGAAAGTGAGATTGACGATGAAAACGATTCTCCAACCGTTACACCTACTGCTTCACTTACTCCGACTCCCAGCGTAGCTCCAACAGGAACTGTTGAAAAACACGGTAATCAAATAAAAGTCACTATCAGCGGAACACTTGAGGAAATAATAAAAGCCCTCGAGGACTTACTAAATACCTTAAAATCCCAGGTATCCTCCACCTAAACAGACTAAATAATTTCAAACAGCTTACTTCTTGATTTCTCACCTCTTATAAGGATTATTCTTGAGGGGGAAATCCCTAAATGCTTTACTAATGCTTTTAAAACAGCGTCGTTTGCTTTGCCTTTTTCCGGAGATTGAGTTACATGCACGGCAAAATGTTTAGCATCAAGCACTTCTACTAGTTCTTTCTTTGCGTTGGCTTTAACACTTACTTTTATTTTCACTTAATTTTTAATACTTCAACATCAAAAATGAGTGTCGCATTTGGAGGAATTGCCCCATTACCGGCTCCGGCTGCTCCATATCCCAACTCCGGAGGAATGATAAGCCTTCTTTTTCCGCCTTCTTTTATTCCAACAACTCCCAAATCCCAACCTTTAATAACCTTCCCAGTTCCTATTTGAAATTCTAGTGGTTGCCCACGATCATATGAACTGTCAAATTTTGCTCCATTTTCTAAAGCACCGCTATAATTTACTATAATTGTGTCCCCTGCTTTTACCTCTCTCCCTGTTCCAACCCTTATATCTCCTACCATCAAACCTTCCTCCAATGTTTCCATTGCAGACGGAGATGCTGACATTGGGACAGTCGGTATAGCGGTTGGAGGCGGAGCTTGTGTGACATATTGGGCCCCTACTCCTATTGCAGGCGTTGGAGTTGTTGTAAGTTTATCTAAGATCGAGGGTTCTTTTTTCTTCAGATCATTTGCAGCAAGAAGAATTGCTAAAATTACTGCTACAACACCCATTACATAGAGAAATCTTTTATCCATGTCAGCTATTATAGCAATATTTCTTAATTTTTGTTAGGCATTTATAGCGCTATTTCTTGCCTGAGCAAAGTTTACAATAACTTGAATGTGTTAAAGCAATATAGACTGCTGAAGCACCAACCAAAATGTAAATAACTTTCTCAACAGGAGGAACTGCTCCAACCAATGCTGCAACTAAATTAAAATTAAATAATCCAATAAGTCCCCAATTAAGGCCTCCAATTATTAATAGTAAAAATGCGACACCATGAACTAATTTCATTTTTCACCTCCTTCCACCATAAATTAATTGTTGCCTTATTTGAGGATAATTGTCAATAAAGAATTATTATTTAAAAAGATCTGAGGATATTTTTGCTTTTGCTTTGAGGGATTGTATTAACTCATTCACAGCCGTGTTGAACTTCTCCTGTTCCAATTGATTCTTAACACTGTCTTTCAATTGATTAGCATCTATTTTTGGTAAACTTTCTTTGTTTTTTTCCAAATAATCATTAATTTCTTTATTACTCACTACTAATTGCTTTGCCAAGAGCTTTTTTAGAGTTAGCTGTATTTTAATTTGCTCTTTTAAACCTTCAAGGGTCATCCCCTGGGCTGTCAAAGCAGTATTGAGGTCTTGCCCTTGTTTTTTTAAGTTTTCAGATATTTTTTTAATTTCATTATTTACTTCTTCATCGCTAACCTTTTCATTCTTTTTTTCTGCTTCCTGAAATATCAAGGTTGTAGTAATCATCGTGTCAAGAACTTTCTTTCCTTGCTGCTTCTCAAGCTCTTGAAGTAATGAGACTCTAGATATCGGTTGTCCATTTACAGTTGCAACAATAATTTGATTTCTTAAAAGATATGCTCCAATTAAAATTAGTGCAACGATTAATGCTATTACCAAAGTTTTGTTGGAAACTGGAATTTTAGGTTTGGATATTGTTTGCGGACCTGTTTTTACAACGCTCGTCTTTGATGGATTGGATTTGTTTGCTCCTGCTTTTTTAACCGCCATTTGACCATTCTAACAAAATCTACAAATCAATGTAAAGAGGTAAAATCTGATATAAATATGGTACAATTTTCATAGTGACTACAGAATTTTCTGAGGAAAAATTGAAAAGCTTGCAAGGAAAAGCTAAGGAGATTAGAAAGCTAATTATTAAAATGCTGGCGGAAGCCGGATCAGGACATACTGCTGGCTCTTTGGGAATGGCGGATATATTTACCGCCATGTATTTTTATGTTCTTAACCATAATCCAAAAGATCCAAACTGGGAAGATCGAGACAGATTAATTCTTTCTAATGGACACATTTGTCCTGTTCAATATGCCTCTATGGCGCTTGCCGGATACTTTCCCGTTGATGAGTTAATGACTCTACGAAAACTCGGATCCCGATTACAAGGTCACCCTCATAAACAAGACCTTCCGGGACTTGAAACCACCTCAGGACCTTTAGGAGAAGGTCTTTCTCAGGCAATCGGTCATGCAATTGCAGCCAGAATGGATGGCAAAAAGCACCATATCTATTGCTTTACCTCTGACGGTGAGCATCAAGAAGGAAATATCTGGGAAGCAGCAATGTTCGCAGGTGCGAAACGACTAAGCAACATTACACAGGTAATTGATAGAAATAATATTCAAATTACAAATTTCACAGAAGAAGTAATGCCACTTGAACCTCTAAAAGAAAAATATGAGGCTTTTAACTGGAATGCTTTAGAAATAGATGGTAACAATATTAAGGCCTTTATTGATGCTGTTGAAATTGCCAAAGAAAATAAGGAAAAACCAACTGTTATTATTGCCCATACAATTCCCGGATTTGGAGTTTCTTTTTTTGAAAACGACTATCATTGGCACGGCAAAGCTCCAAACAAAGAAGAAGCAGAAAAAGCAATTAAAGAACTAGATAAGATTTAAAACTATGTTAAATTTTGACTTAAAACTTAACGAAAAATTATTTGAACAAGACGTAGAGAAAAAAGCAACCAGAGATGGATTTGGGAATGGCATAATGGAGCTTGGGGAAACTAATCCCAGTGTTGTAGTTTTAAATTCCGACCTGGGAGAATCCTGCAAGGTAGATAAATTTGTTGAAAAATATCCTCAACGATCTGTTGAATGCGGAGTTGCAGAACAAAATATGGCGGCAATTGCAGCAGGCCTTGCGGAAGCAGGAAAAATCCCCTACATTAATTCTTTCGCGGTCTTCTCCCCTGCAAAGAATTACGAAACTCTAAGAACAACGGCGGTGTACAACAAGGCAAATGTAAAGATCGCGGGGCATCATGCAGGAATGGTAACGGGCTCCGACGGAGCAACACATCAGGCTACTGAGGACATTGCAATTACTAGGGTTTGGCCCGGAATTAATATTTTTGTTCCATGCGATGCAGTCGAAGCAAAAAAAGCCACCATAGAATCTGCCCAAATCGAAGGACCTGTTTATTTAAGATTTAGCAGGGAAAAAACACCTTTAATAACAACCGAAGAAACTCCTTTTGAAAAAGAAAAAATACAGACCTACTGGATAACTAAAGAACCTAAAACAGTTATTTTTGCAACAGGACATATGGTCTTTCAAGCCCTTCTTGCTGCAAAAAAACTGGAAGAGGAAGGAATAAATGTTTTAGTTGCGAATATTGCGACTATTAAACCTCTTGACGAAAAAACAGTGGTCCAGCTTGCTAAACAAACTGGCACAGCTGTAACCTGTGAAGATCATCAGGTACAAGGCGGCATGGGATCGGCAATTGCAGAAGTATTAAGCAAAAACCATCCTACGAAAATGGAATTTATCGGACTTCAGGACACTTTTGCAGAATCAGGCGAAGCTCAAGAACTTTTGAAAAAATACAAGATGAATAGCGAAGCAATAATAGAAGCTGTTAAGAAAGTCCTCAAAAAATAAATTAAATCGGAGCAACAAGAGCTTTATTGTAATCTTTCCAAACCTTAACTATATAATAATCCTTGGAAAACGGAAGATAACTCGTATTTAAAAGAATAAGTGGCTTTTTATCTTTGACAAAAACATAAAAATCTTTTTCGTATGAATAAACTCCAGAAGTATACCCGCTATAGTTAGCATAAAAAGAGTCAATGTTTTCTTGATTGACAGCAAAAACAGAATACAGAGCGTCAAAGTCAAAGACAACTAATTTTTTTTCTGGGTTTTTTGCTAAATACTTATTGATGTTTTGAGAAACATCTGAATAAAAATAAGCATCTTTTTGATTAATTCTCATTCCTTGCAATATGTCAGGTTTAACAACTTTAATGTTAAATTTCTTGTTCTTTTCTACTGCTCCATTTATCCCAATTCTTATTTCGCTAATAATTGAAATGGTTGTAATAAGAGTTATTCCAAAAAAGAAGAGAGTTAATAGATTTTGATTTAAATTGTAAGTTTTTATATTTCTTACTCTTTTATGTAAATTAAAACTAAAAAGAACATATGCAAAAAGCCCGACAGCAGGAGTTATTGACCAATAAATGTGGCTTGGATCATAAATTGGAAAATATTGAAAAAAGGAGAATATACATATTAAAGAAATTCCAAATAAATATAAATTTCTTAAATCATCAGGATTTTTCCTTAATAATGAATAGACATAAAAGAAGAAAAATAAACAAGACAGCGGCAAAATCAACCACACAGGGTGAATTAAAATGGTTCTCAGCAAATCAACAACGTCATATCCCCTACCCAATATCCTGCCCCAAATATATCCTATTCTAATAGATTGCAAAAACCAGTCTTTTAAAGATCCTGTAAATATAAAATAGAAAACAAACAGAGAGGAAGCCGAAAGAAAACCTAAAGACAAAATTAAAATACTATTAATGGTTTTTCTAAGATTCAATACTTTTAGAAAAAACTGCAGTAAAAATAAAAATCCGATGGAAAAAAATACTATTAAATAAGGCTGCTTTGACCAAAAAGCAAGTGCGCTTGCAATTCCTGTTAAAAAAACAAATTTATTTTCTACTTTAATTTTGCGTTTTTCTTTTTTTAAAGAAAATAAAAATAAATAAATTGTTAAAACGAGAAAGAAACCCGCGTAAATTGAAGGCCACGGGAAAAAAACCTGCCAGTAGTATGGAGCAATCAAAAGCCAAGAAATTAATGCAACATAAACAATTCTTTTATTTAAAAATTTTTTATAAATCAAAAATAGAAACACTGCAGTTAAAGCGTAAAAAAGAGCACTTGCTATTCGAACTGTCAATAAAAACTTTCCAAACAGAAAAAGCAAAAATGCATTTACAAAAACTGACAGGGCTCCGTATTGAGTAAAGGTTTCCTTAAATAAAATTTTTCCATTAACAACATCAAGTGCTGGCTTTAATATCAGACCATCATGATGAGCATCAATTCCAAACCCAGCAAAATATGAAGCAACGATAAAGGTGGTTAAGAAGATCAGAATTAAATCAAAATTTTTTTTCAAGGCGTAGAGTGTTTTCAAATGAGGCCTTTCTTTATTTTCATTCAGGATTAAAAATCGCTTATTATATTTCCGTTAATTTAAAAACTTTTGTTCCATTTTTAGTATCTTCTATGTCATAACCCATTTTCCTTATCTTATGTCTATATTCATCTGATAAATGAAATCTCTTTAGTTTCCTTAGCTTAACCCTTTCCTTTACTAGCTCAAGAACGGCAAGCGGAATTTTTTTTGAATCCTCAACTATTTCTTTTGCTCTATCTAATTTAAGACCTAATATTTGATCGAATTCCAAAATACTTTGAGCTTTTGCACCATTTGCAGAATCTGATTTTAGAAGCTCCCAGACGATGGCTAAAGCACGAGGCATATTTAAGTCATCATTAATCGCCTCAAAGAATTTGCCACCGAATTTTTCTGATCCTTTACCATCGGGCTGAGGTAGTCCTGCAACCTCTTCACGAAGCTTTCTCAAAGCAGTTTGAGCTGCTTTTAAAGAATCCCATGTGAAATTCATTTCCTGCCTATAATGAGTCTGTAAGCATAAATAGCGAAAAGCCAAAGGATCAAATCGCTTTTTCATAACATCTTGAATTGTAATAAAATTATTTAAGCTTTTACTCATTTTTTCATTTCCCACAACTAAAAAAGCATTATGCACCCAATAGTTAACAAAATGCTTTCCGCTAGCTGCTTCCGACTGAGCAATTTCATTGGTGTGATGAATATTAATGTGATCAATACCGCCTGTATGAATATCAAACGTTACGCCTAATGCTTTCATAGACATGGCTGAACATTCTAAATGCCATCCCGGAAACCCTACTCCCCAAGGACTTTTCCACTCCATTTGTCTTTTCTTATCCTGAGGGGAAAATTTCCAAAGAGCAAAATCAGCAATGTTTTTTTTGCCTTTTATAAAATTAACCCTTGCTCCTTTTTTTAATTCGTCCAGATTTTGCTTGGAAAGCTCTGTATAGTTAGGAAATTTTGAAGTATCAAAATAAATCCCATCCTCAGTTCTATAAGTAAAACCTTTTTCTTCTAGAACTTGTACAAGTTCTATCTGATCCTTAATGTAATCTGTGGCATGCATTATTGCGTCAGGTTTTTGGATATTTAAAGAATCTATGCCATCAAAAAACTGTTTTTCAAACTTTTTAGCAACGTCCAATGGACTCATGCCGAGTTTTTCAGCGCCTTTCTCCATCTTGTCTTCACCCGTATCCCCATCCGAAACCAAGTGGCCAACATCTGTAACGTTCATAACATAATTCACATTAAATCCATCAAATTTTAAAACTCTAAGCAAGATATCATCACCCAAATACCTCCTCATGTGACCAATGTGACTATAATCGTAAACAGTTGGTCCACAAGAATACATCCCTACATTTGGAGGGTTTATTGCCTCAAAATCTTCTATTTTCCTGGTTAAAGTGTTATAAATTCTTAACATATTCATTTCCTATTTGCTTTGTATTGTATCATCCCGCAAGCCTTCCCATCTCCGCAATGCGCTGTGCCCTATGAACTGCGATTGGCGCTTTTTTAGTTTCTTCTTCTTGCTCTTTAGCTTCCTCTTGTTTTTTTTCCTGATCTTCTCTTTCATTTTTTTCAGAAGCTCTCTCCTCTTGCTGATCTTGAGGACGATCAATTGCCTCAATGAGCGGATCATAATACGTTTTTTTATGAAGCTCCATTCTTAATGTTTCTAATTTTTGTTTATCCTGTGCTTGTTTTGCTTGTTTTTGTTGTTCCACCTGTTGCTGATCAGGAACCTGATCAATATCTTCTATTCCATACATGTCTTTTACAAATTCTCTGGTTTGTTTCTGAGCGTTTGGATCTTGCTTATTGGATGCTATTCCCTCCTGACTTGGCTCACTAGATCCAAGTCCGGGGGCAACTTGTCCGACTGCTGATTTCACACTTTGTCCAACTTGATCCGTAATGGACTTTCCCATATCTTGGGCTGAGGATTTTCCCTGCTCCAATAGCTCACCAAACAATCCGCTTTTATCCATGCTTTCATTATAAATGATTGAGGATCAGGGATAAAGAGACTATTTAAAATTCAGGAGTTGCTTGGAAATACTAATATTCCATTCTTCCTTCCATAGCTCTCTGAAGTGTAATTTCATCTGCATATTCCAAATCTGCACCTATCGGAAGCCCTCTCCCGATTCTTGTAATCTTAATATTCTGGTCTGAAGAGGTCGAATTTTGCACCTTTAATTGTTTGCTAATATACATCGCTGTTGCCTCTCCCTCCATAGTTGGATTAGTTGCCAAAACAATTTCCTTAATTTTTGAGTCCGGTTTTTTAATTCTAGCAATTAATTGATTAATGAAAATTTCGTCAGGTCCAATATTATTTAAAGGATCAATCTTACCATGTAAAACATGGTATATTCCTTTATATCTGCCGCTTTTCTCAAGAGCTAAAACATCCAATGGCTGCTCTACTATGCAAATTAAGGATTGGTCTCTATTGACGTCACTACAGATATCGCAAGGGTTTGATTCTCCGATCATATGACAAACGGAGCATAATATCGTATCGCTTCTCAACTTTTGCAAAGAGCTTGCAAATTTATCCAGTTCAATTTGCGGAACATGCAGAAGATAAAATGTTAATCTTTGTGCGCTTTTAGGGCCAACCCCTGGCAGTTTTTCAAATGATTCAATTAAGTTTTGAATTGCTTTTGGAACTTTCATAAAAATTATCTGATAAGACCGGACGAACGTTCCTACTTTGAACGCAATGTCTCGGCTACAATCCCTGCCACAGAGAGGATCTCCAAGTTTTCAAATTTATTTCTCTCAGGAATTCCAATGGTATCTGTTACGAAAATTTTCTCTGCTCTTGACCTCTTGAGTATTTGAGGAGCTTCTTTACAAAAAACCGCGTGAGTTGCAAATACATATACGTTCTTAGCCCCTTTTTCCCTTAATAAATTACAAGCAGTTAAAATTGTTCCTCCGGTAGATATCATATCATCAACCAAATAAACATTTTTTCCTTTTACATCTCCTGTAATTTTTTCCGCTTCAACATGTCCTGTTGCCAAGTCTCTGTTTTTTTCGATGCTTCCGTATTCCATCCCTCCCAAAAATTCAGAGAGAATTTTAATCCTTCTGATTCCCCCCATGTCAGGAGAAATTAATATTCCGTTTTTACCATCAATTTTCTTTATTTTTTCTGCAAAAAGAGAAAATGCCGAAAGATGAATCACCGGAATCTTGAATAGTTCGGGTATTCTTGGTGTATGCATGTCAAAAGAAATGATCTTATCTACACCTACTGCTTCCAGTGTTCGAACAATTACTTCTAAAGAAACTGCCTCTCCGTCTCTGAAAACATGATCTTGTCTTTGATATCCAAGATACGGAATGACTGCCGTAACTGTTTTTGCTCCGCTTCGCTTAAGAGCATCAACAATAAAAAACAACTCCATGTAGTTTTTCTCCGCAGGCTTATTTGTGGATTCAATAACAACCGTATCTAAATCAAGTACTGATTCCCTAACCCTAACCCTTCTTTCGTCATCGGGGAAAATAAAGATATCTAGCTCGGAGAGTTTTTGGCCAAGTTCTTTCGCAATTTTTTCCGAAAGGGACTTATTAGACAGACCACTGAAAATCTTCACCCCTCTATTCTACTAATTATCTTTTAGTGAAATCAATATGTTGTTTGAAGAAACCTATTTTCCGCCGCCAAGAAGACCGCCAAGTCCTCCACCCATTGTTGCGAGTTTTTTTGCAGCTACTTCCTGAGACTTTTTAATTGCTTCATTAACAGCTTCCCTCACATCCTTGTCTCCTTTACCGTTTAATTTAATTTCTTTTATTTTCTGATCACCGGAAATTGTAATTTCTACTCCATTTTTTTCCACCTGTATTTCCTCTGCTTCGAGCAAGCGCTGTATTTTCATCGCTTCATCTCGCATCTTTTTAAGCTCTCCTATTTGTCCAAATGGATTAAACATACAATCACCTCCTCTACTTGTCTTTAAATAATATCCTAATTTCTAATTTTTCTCCACTAATTTCCTGAACTGCATTGCTAAGAATAAGTATTGTTTTTGGATCTTCAAGTTTTTCTTTGTGGAATTTAAATCCTGTTTCAATGATTACTTGCTTACTGTCCCAATTTTTAAGAGACACTCCCCTTAACACACCCGCTATTGAGTGATCCTTAGTTTTAACTTTAGCTATTAATTTTTGCCAAACGTTTTCTCCATCTGAGCTGGAGTTTAACTCTTCAGATTTTTTAACATTTTTAATTGTTTCTTTTTTTTCCTCCTTTTGTTGATCCGGTTCATCCGAATTGTCTTGAACTAAATCCTTGCTGCACCAGGATACTACCAAAAGCTCAAGGGGAAGTTGTGGCAATACAGAGCCTTTAATTTCAAAAGAAGCTTTCTGCATTAATCCTCCTAAAAGACTAATCTCTGTTAAGGAAAAATTGCTAGGTAGATTTGACTCCTCAACACCGGCTTTTTGCAAAAGAATTTGATGAAGTCTGACAATCATTTGATCTAGGAAATATTTTTCATCAATTCCTTGTTTGACCAAATCTTCAACTAAACTTAGTCCTGTTTTTAAATTTCTATCAGCTAAAATTTGGATAATTTGATCTACCTGTTGGCTTATGTTGGTTATTTGATAATTTTTCTCAATTAGTTCTTTTGTAATCTTTTCACCTTTTGCAACAGCCACCATTTCATCTAATATCTTTGTCCCGTCTCTGAAGCTTCCATCTGCCAAGTACGCAATCGTTTCCAGGGCGTCTTTATCTATTTTTACTTTTTCACTCGCTGTTATACGGGCGAATGATCTGACTAACTCTTCCGTCGTTGCAAGTTTAAAAGAAATACAAAAACAGCGCGAAGAAATTGTTTCAGGTACTTTGTGAGGCTCTGTTGTGCAAAGAATAAAAAGGGCATGTGATGGAGGTTCTTCTAGAGTTTTTAAAAGAGCGTTGAATGCTTCTGTTGTAAGCATATGTACTTCGTCAATGATGTAAATTTTTTTGTTGGAATATGCAGGAGAAAGCTTTATTTTTTCTCTTAAATCCCTTATCTCATCTATTCCTCTGTTTGAAGCCCCATCTATTTCTAACACATCTATGTTTGTGCCATTAGTAATGCTTGTGCATTGTTCACATTTATTGCAAGGCTCGAGTGATCCTTCTTTTCGGTTTGTGCAATTAACTACTTTCGCAATTATCCTGGCAGTCGATGTTTTACCAAGTCCTTTTGGTCCGGTAAATAAAAATGCATGAGGAGCAGAATCTGATTTACCTTTTTTTGTAAAAGGTAAAAGAACGGAGTGCAAAGTATCCCTAATTGCCTTGCTATCCAACTCGTCTATGTTTTGAGGTCTGTATTTTCTGTAAAAAACCATATGAAATGAAAAAGTTAAAACTAAAAATTAAAAAGTATTTTTTTTAGTTTATTCATGATGAATTCCAAGAAGATGCAAAAGTCCATGTTCAACTAATTCATCTATTTTGTCATCAACAAGCATCTCGTCTTCTGATGCATCTCTAATTACCTGAGGAAAAGAAATAACAACATCCCCAAGTCTTAAGATTCCATTAGGAGCTACCATACGTTGTCCTTCTGTTTGAGAAAAAGAAAGAACATTTCTTGTTTTATTATCTCCCTTATACTTCTTGCTGAGTTCGCGCATTTTTCTGTCTCCCACTATGGCGATAGATACTTCGACCACAGAATGAATTTCTTGTTTTTCCAATAACTTTGAAACAACCGCTTTTATCCGCTTTCTATTTGCTTTATAACGGCTTTCCACAAAGATTAATACTTTTATTTTTTCCATTTTTAACTAGAGAAATTCAACTTTCTGGCTCTTCTGGCATCCTGCTCTTCTTGTTTTTTAGCCGCTGATGGCTTTAAGTGGAACTGTCTTCTTTTTGCCTCTTGCAGAATTCCTTCAGATAAAACTTTTCTGGAAAATTTTCTAATAAGCGAGTCATCGCTATCTCCTGGTCCTTTTTTTACAACTACCATAAAAAACACCCCCCCTCATCCGTCAATCAAATGCCTATTTACTCAAGTGAAAAATAAAAAACAAACAGCTGACTGAAACGGATCAATGCTTTTCTATTTTACCTCAATCTTTATGAAGAGTAAAGGAATTTTGTAGATCCTATCTGTTTGGGTCAATTCCCATTGGTCCCAATAAATGAATATGAAGATGATCGATAATCTGATATCCACCACCATTTATATTTAATTTGTATCCTTTATCTTCCAGCTTATATTTCCTGATCATTTTCTGGATTACTTCCCTAAGACGATTCGCCAATCTATCATCTGTCAATTCTAAAAAATCCGTAACGTGTTTTTTGGGAATTATTAAAAGATGAGTTGGCTTTATTGGTCTTATGTCCGGAAAAACCATTACGTCCTCATCTTGATATATGAATTCCTTGGGGATTTCTCCGTCTCTTATTTTGCAAAAGATACAATCCATGGTTTAAACTTTTTTTACCACTTCAATTATATCATTAAGACCAAGCTTTGTAGGTTTAACGCTTGGATTTTTACTACTCCCGTTTAGAAGCATTTTCTTAAGAATATGCAAATACCAACTTGCTTGCGGATCAAGCTTCTTCAACTCTTCGCAAACATTAGTGAAATCTACGCCCTTACTACTATCATGTTGATCAGGTTTTGCTTTAATTCTGACATATCCTTTTCTCGGATCTTTTCTGATTACAACCGCATATCCCATTTTTTGAGCAAGCTTTACCACCGTATCATTAATCGTTTCAAGTCCTATTCCTTTACCAAATCTTGTATCAAAAAGGACTCCTTTATTTTTTATTTCATATTCTGCCCAAATCTTATTTTCCATTTCATGTAAAAGAGCATCCAGGCATTCATAACCAAATTCAATAAAAAACTTATCCTTTCCGGGTTTTTCCGCCTTTAATCCGTCTAAAATATTTACCAAACTAAAATCATGATAGTCTGCATCTGGGTTATCCCAAAAAACTTCTTTAAAATGGTCAACATCGACAACCACTTTAACCAAACGTTCTATTGCTTCTTTTCTGTATTTCCATTTGTCATGCTTAACCATTTCTGGATTTGCCTTAATCCATTGACTTGAAACATACTCCCAAGTAAGACTTGACGCGCTTAAATCAGTTGAGGAAGTTTGATGATGATCAAGTGCTCCAAGCCCTGTGTCAACGTGAATTACTTCATCCTGACCACTCATTTCGACAACGTTTGTTGTGCTCGTAAAACCTTCAAGTCTTTCTCCGGCCCGAACAAACTTAATTTTTGATTCATTCCATCCCGGAAGAAATCTTTGAATAAGCCAACAAGATGTAATTGCATCTAAATCCGGCGACATATGTGTAACAATATATTTCATAATGAATATTGATTATATAATAAAAGACGCTCACTTGACAAAAACGGGCAAATAGACCACTATATAGAAAGAGACTGCCATGGGAAACGACCTGTCCAAATTAGATCCCAAACTAAAAGAAGCCTATGACCGTGTAATGGGCACAAGTATTACTCCTCCTCAACCTCCCAAGTCAGAAGCTCATGAACAAGCGAAACCAGAGCCCACTCCTGCTCCCCAACAAACAGCGACTGTAAATCCACCACAACAACACAGCGAAACAAGTAACGCAACTGTTGCACATAAAGCAACAAAAAAAAGAGGAATCTCACCATTAATTATTGCTTTTTTGGGGCTAGTATTCTTTGTGATTTACGCAGCAGTATGGATAAAAGTACTTAATTTTAAAGTTCCCTTTTTAAACCCGTAGCCTCTTAACAACTTCATTAAATTCAACGAGTTCTGAATCTTTTGAATTTCTTTCTTTCCATTCTATTTTATCTCCGGATTTATCGCTAACCACCAACCGAACAGGGATTCCGATTAAATCAGCATCTGCAAACTTTTCTCCGGCAGAATTTTCCCGATCATCATAAAGAACTTCAATTCCTGATTCTAATAACTTTTCATAAACGTCTTCTGCTTTTTTATTTAATCCAACTAAATGAACTTGAAAAGGAGCAATTGACTTTGGCCAAATAATTCCTTTGTCATCATTGTGAATCTCAACTATTGATGCCAAATTCCTCTCTAAACCGATTCCATAACATCCCATATAGTAAGGTTGTTTTTTGCCATTTTCGTCTGTAAAAGTTGCATCCTTCATTTTTGTAGAATAGTGAAAGCCTAATTGGAAAATGTTACCAACCTCTATTCCTTTTTTTGCGATCAAGGATATCTTGTCTTCTGAAAGATATCCCTCCTTTGCTAAAGCAATGTCTCCTTCGACATCTGCTTTATAATCTCTATCTATGTTCATGTTTAAAAGATCCCTGTTAAGCTTATTTCCTCCCCCGTAAGCATTTTTAATTGTTCTTAAGGAAGTATCAGCGGCAATTATTAATTCCACATTTTTTTCTATTAATTTTTTTATTCCAACAGGAGAAATAAAACCTGGTTCTGAATGAATCTTGTTTCTGATTTCTTCATCTGTTGCATGACGAAGCGAATAGGCTTTCACCAAATGCATTAACTTAACTTCATTTACGTCATAGTCACCTCTAATAATTGCTAAAATAAACCTACCCTTTTCATCAACAAATAAAACATCTTTTATTTGTTGCCAAAGAGGTTTTTTGTGAAAATCAACTCCATCTTCCATAGTTGTCCCGCGTACAGCATCAACTTCTTTCAACTCATCCTCTTTTTCGCTAATATTTTTTTCTTCTCTGTAAAATCTTGCAACGTCTTCATGCGCTGCATATTTTCCATCTGCAGTTACTAGAAACTTGCTTTCTCCCGCTTTGCTTTCTACGATAAATTCGTGGCAATATTCACCACCAATATAGCCATTATCTGACTCAACGGGTTGTGCTTTTAACCCAAGCTTTTTAAAAATTCTTTCATATGTTTCCCACATGTTTTTGTATTCTTTCTTAAAGTCTTCTTCTGTCGCATGGAATGAATACCCGTCTTTCATTACAAATTCCCGCACCCTTAAAAGCCCACCTCTTGCTCTTAACTCGTCTCTAAATTTTGAGGAAAATTGATATAAATTAAAAGGTAAATCCTTATAGCTAATTTGAAATTTGCGGACCAAATCAACCAACATTTCTTCTGCAGTCCCGCCCAGAACAAATTCGACTTCACTACGATCTTTTATTTTCATTAACTCAAATCCTACGGATTCCGTCCTGTTAGTCTCTTTCCAAAGCTGGATCGGATGAAGAACAGGAGTAATCATTTCCTGCGCTCCTGCTTTATCCATTTCATCTTTAATGATCTTCCTAATATTTTGCATGACCCTTAATCCCAGCGGAAGAAGATAATATCTACCAGCAGCACTTTCTCTAATAAAACCGGCTTTGTATAAAAGTTTATGAGAAATAATTGAAGCATCTTTTGGGGCTTCTTTAATTGTTTTTCCAAATAATTTTGAATACTTCATTAAAATTATTATATCACTTGGTTTTTATTTCGTGACCGCCAAATGCATTACGCAGAGCTGACACCATTCTGGCTGTAAAAGATTTCTGAATTTTAGGATCTGTTTCTGAACGAAGGCGGTAATTTAAAGAACTTTCAATTATTTCTAAATCCACCCTCATTCTCTTTGCTTCTTCGATTGTCCAAACAGTTTCTCCTGAAGCCCGACCAATTACGCCTGTTAGTTTTTCCAGCTTTGGATCCTTTTGCAAAACCTCTTCAGTCCTATCCATCATAAATCCTGAAATTAAAGTATTTTTTCTATACAGATTAGCAATTTTTTCCAGGTTAAAATTGTATTCTGATTTTTCCAAGACTTCAAAGCCTTCTCCAATTGATTGCATGTATCCATATTCAATTGCATTATGGACCATTTTTACAAAATGTCCGGCTCCTCCTTCTCCGAAATATTCATGTCCCCCATTTGGCTTAGCAAGAGAATCTAGAATTGGTCTTATCAAATCGTATGCTTTTTTTGAACCTCCAACCATCATTGGATATCCTTGATCTGCTGCGATAATTCCTCCACTTACCCCTATTCCCAAAAATTCAATTCCATTTCTTGTAAATTTTTCATAATGTTTTTCCGTATCTTTCCAATTTGAGTTTCCTCCGTCAATAACAATATCTCCCTTTTCTACATAATTTAAAATTTCCGTTAAAATATTTTCCGTTATTTCTCCTGCCGGAAGCATTACCCAAATAACTTTTGGTTTTCTCAATTTTAAAATTAAATCCTCAATAGAATCAGCAGGTTTTGCTTTTTTGTTAACACTTAAAAAAGTTTGTACTGTTTCCTTGGTTCTATTCCAAACAATGACTTCATGACCCTCATTTAAAAGCTTAGAAGCCATTCTCTTTCCCATTTTTCCAAGCCCTATGAATCCGATTTGCATAGATTTTAGTTTAGCATTTTAAACTGATATTCTCTACTGTAATTGATATAATCAAAGCATGGATCATCAACAAGAACAGGAAAAGCTTTTAGAAATAGTACAAACCTGGAAACTCTCCGAAAAACCGGAATATAGAGGATTTCGCTGTGCCAATTGCCAACAATATAAAAATCAAGCTTGGTATCATTGGCTGAATTTCAAAGGATATAAGCTCCCTGTGCATATGTGTAATGAAGATTGTGAAAAAGCATTTAGTTCAGGCGAGATTAAAATTGATCCAAACAAGAGACAAGATGTGGATATTAATTCTTTTGGGAACTCATATCAGTTCTTGCCACAAACTTTAGGAATATTTAATGATATTGTTTCTTCCTGGCCGGAATATAAAGAACCACAACTTAAAAATTTCTCTTGTGACCTATGTAACAATAATTTGGATATTGACCCAATCGACCAACAGGTCAAGGGATATCATGTTTGGTGGAAAATGCCCGATGGAAAGATCTTGGCAGAGCTTCATTTTCATAAAAATTGTGCAAACAAGTTGGGTATAAAATGAAAATGAATCAGGAAATTACAGCAATTTTAATTACAGCAGCTAAAAAGGCTGGAGATGTTATCTTAAGTTACTACAAAAAAAACTACAAAATCTCCGAAAAATCAAACCCTAGAGATTTAGTAACTGAAGCTGACATTAATGCGCAGAAAGTAATCGTTGACGTTATCAAAAACTCAATGATTCAAAAAGGAATTAAAGAAAATGAAATAGGCTTTATCGGAGAAGAAAATCTTTATCAAAGAGCAATCCACACTTTTATAATTGATCCTCTTGATGGAACTGCGAACTTTATTTCAGAATCCGATAGGTTTTGCGTCTCTATTGCTTATGCTAAAAACAATGAAGTTTTAGTTGGAGTTATTTATGTTCCTATTGATAACGCTATTTACTTTGCCGAAAAAGGAAAAGGTGCATTCAAAATTAAAGATGACCAAAAAACAAAACTTGAAATAAAATCAAAAGAATTAATAAAAAGCGAAATCGCTTTTAATAGCAGTGTAAGACCTGATATTACGCAACGAATTTTTAAAATTGGTATTGCCCTTGCGCCTCTTGTCTACGGGATTAAAGAAGAAGAATGTTTTATCCTTACTGATATCGAAGTTGCAGAAAATAAATATCAAGCATCAATTAACGGCAACTCTAAAATCTGGGACATTGCAGCAATAAAATTAATTTTGGAAGAATCTGGAGGTGATTTAATTGACTGGGAAGGAAAAGAAATAATTTGTGATTTTGAAAATTCTAAAAAAGGATATGAAACTATTTCCGGTCATCCTAAATTAATAAAAGAGATTGTCTCTTATGTTAAAAATTAAACAATGAAAATAAAACCATCAAACATCGCGCTTTTAGCAATTATCGGATCTTCATTTTTCTTCTCTCTTCCTCCTGTAATTTTTAAGGTTCTTTATAAATCATTTGAGCCTATGCCATTATCTTTTATCCGATTTACGTTAGCCTTTTTATTTATGCTACCGTTTTTACTAAAAGAAAAAAATGGTGGAGTAAAACATGTCTTAAGATTATCTCTACCGATATCACTTCTAAGCAGCACTAATGTCTTACTTTTTGCCTACGGAATTGCCAGAACGTCTGCTGATTTTGCATCTATTATTTACACTATCGTTCCCCTTTTGGTTGCAATTTTATCTTATTTTATTTTAAAAGAACGATTTACTCTACACAAAATTCTTGGGATTCTTATAGGTTTTACGGGAATAATTTTCATTATTATTTTACCAATCATTCAAAAAGGCGCAAATAGCTCCGGGGATTTTTTAGGTAATTTGCTTATTTTTATTGCAAGTATTAGCTGGGCAGGATATGCAATTGGCTCAAGATATCTTTCTAGTAAAAATGTTTCTGCTCTTTCTCTTGCCTCCACGTCTTTTTTCTCCGCTGCAGTTTTATCTTTTATGCTCACTATTTTTACTGCGAAAAAAGATTTTGTATCTCCGCTTTTTAACTTAAATACGGCTTTACTGATACTCCTTCTTTCCTGCGTTACTACTGTTGCAAGTTTTATGCTTTATCAATGGGCAATAAAACATTCTTCCGCAACGACCGCATCTTTAAATCAATATCTGCAGCCGGTTTTCACTTTTACATTTGCCGCAATAGTTTTAGGAGAAAAACTAACAGGGGAATTTTTAATTGGCGCTATTCTAGTTTTCGCAGGAGTATTTATAGCAACTAATGCTACTAGAAAAATTTCAGGTGAAGGAAAAATACTAGCAAAAGAGGCAATTACCGAAATAGAAAAAATTTAAACAGCCAAGCTTCCTTCAGGAATATCTTCGGATGGCTCAAGCAATACTGGCTTATCTGGTCCATCAACTGCAAATAACATTCCCTGACTTTCTAAACCTCTCATTTTTCTTGGTTCTAAATTAACAACAAATGGCAATTTTTTTCCTGCTATTTCTTCAGGACTATACCACTCTGCAATGCCTGATAAAATTTGTTTTCTTCCAATTTCCGGACCAAAATCAACTTCCAATCTTAGTAATTTATCTGCATTTTCTATTTTTTCGCAGATTAAAACTTTCCCAATTCTAATTTCTACTTTCTTGAATTCTTCGTAATTTATTGTGCTCATATTTTATTGCTCTCCATGTACTTGGTATAAGGGCTGTAATCTTTACCAAAAATCTTTGCAACAAGCTCTATGGAAAGATCAGCTGTCTTACTATCAACATCTCTTAGTGGATTATATTCTACCAAATCCATTCCAACTACATTGCAATTTTTACCGATAAACTTGGCAATTGCAGAAATTTCCCTGTAGGTTATTCCTCCGGAGTTTGGTATGCCAACTCCAGGTGCATATACATAATCAATTACATCCAAATCCAAACTAACCCAAATATTTTTTACATTCTTATTTAAATCATTAATCATTTTAAAAAGTGGACTCATCCCGTTTGCCAATAAATCAAGGAGAGTAAACGTTTTTATTTTTTCTTTCTTAATTAATTTTTCCTCTTCTAGGTCAAAATCGTTTCCCCCTGCTAAAATTATATTTTCTTTTTTAATCTTTGCACCTTTTTCATAAACATTAGTAAGAGCTTCATTGCCAATTCCTAGAACTGCAGAAACATGCATTCCATGAATGTTTCCTGATAGAGTTGATGTTTCCGTATTAATGTCCCCATGAGTATCTAAATATATTATTCCCAGATCGCCCTTTAAAGCGGTTGAAACCCCAGATATTGTTCCCAAAGAAATTGAATGATCGCCACCTACGGCCAGCACCTTTTTGTCCAAACGAATTTGCTCATCTACTTTCTTTGCTGCAACTTCCGAAACCCTAATTATCTCTTCTGCATATTTTAATTTCTTATTTCCAATTAATAGTTTTTCTCTAGGATTTATTTCTATATTTCCTTCATCTACAATATCTAATCCAACGTTTTGTAGTTTTTGTATGATTTTTAAATCTCTTAAAGCCTTGGGGGCAACATCAACTCCTAAATTTTCTGCACCTAAATCCAGAGGAATCCCAATTAGTGATATCTTTTTATTCATTTATTTAATTTTACTAAAATCTCCGTTTAAAATTATTGGTTGCATTATTAAGACCTCGTGTGCCCATCTTTGCTCCTTCCAGGAAGGTATTTGATTAAGAAGAAAGATTTTTTTGTTTAAATGATAAGCAATTCCAAGCTCCATTAATGCAGATGTTCCAATGTATCCGTTGATACTTTTTCTTTTATTGTTAATTACTAAAACCGCATTGCTTTTAGCAACTTTGTTAAAACATTTTTTCATTACGTTAGTTTTAATACAATATTCATAGTTTTCATCAAGCTTATCAACAAATTTTTTATCCTTGAGATGATCATTTATGCCATTTGGAACATAAACTATATGCCCGAGTTTTCGAAGTGTTTTTTTGGTTTTTAGCATATCTTCGGCAAATGCCATACTGCCAATAATCATTATTTTCATGAAAATCAGTATAACACCTAGAGATTAAAAGAAAAATATTTAATGTATATCCTATAGTTGAAATTTCTCTAGTTTTTTGGTAAAATTTAAACCTATGAAAGAAATCGCCTCTCAACTTAGTGATCGAGATATTGTTATGCGCCAGGTTGGAAAACCAAAGCTTAAAAGGGCTGAGGAAATTGCAAAAGCTTCCGAAAAAGCGTTTATTGACTGGGAAACGTATCGACTTCAGGATCATCCGGATCAACAAACTGAAATCCCGGCTCTCGCTAAAAAATATGGCATGATTAAGGGTGAAAATTACCTTTGGCCTAATAGGATTAATGCTATTGAAACAGCTTGGAATCAGGCAATTGTAGAGGACATAGGGAGAAGCTCAGGAAAGCTATTGCTCTCCCCTAGTCGAAAACCAGGAACTCTTGAGGCCGCGAGAAGTATTGAGGCTACACTCGAAAAAGCAGCAGTTAATAAACCAAATAACCCTTGGGATTACTATGAGAGAAGTGAATTCATTGTTGCAGCAGGAATAGAAGCCGCAGAAAGAGGGCTTGTGGGACAAGCTAAGAGAGCTATGGACATGCTTGAAGAAAATGTGTATGAAAAAGGGATCATTGCTGCAATGATCCACGACTCGGAAAGTGCAAACAAGGTAGTTGAACGTCTTTTGCGAGGAAGGATCGAAGTGAAACATGCTCGTCAAGCCGCAGAAATAGGACAAATACTTGAAGATCAAGGAATAGTTACTGAAGCAATTAATAAAATAATCAAGCAGAAAAGGTACCCTTCCGCAGCAGAACTTGCACTTGAATTTGATGAACCGGAAATTGCCCGCGGCCTTGTACCTGTAATGCTGCAAGAAAATAATTATTCTTCTGCTGGGCGAACTGCATTTAGTTTAGGGGATTTAGAAAGTGTCAACACTGCAATAGAACAATTAGTTCAAAAGAGAGAATTTAGAAGCGCATTGGAACTTGTCAATTTAACCAAAGACAGAGGGGCTGCCTTAAAGATATGGCAATTATTAGAAAAAATGCCTGAAAGTGAAAAAATTGAAAAGCTAAAAGCAACTGCTTTAAAGATCTACTTTGACGAAAGTGCTTAAAGCCATTTGCGGCCATCTTTCTTAATTAATTCATTAGCTTCTTCTGGACCCCAAGTCCCTGATTGATAAGGCAAAACTTCTGCTTTAGTCTTTTCCCAACCTTTTAAGATTTTAGTAATAAAAGACCAGGACGCACTCAGTTCGTCAGATCTATTGAAAAGCATTTGATCTCCGACGAAAATATCCAAGAGAACTTTTTCGTAAGCATCTTTTCCTTTAGTGTGAAATTCATCTTCATAGTTAAAATTCATGTTTACGGTTCCAAGAGACACCTTAGATCCCGGAATCTTAGCAATTACCCTTAAAGTGATTCCTTCATCTGGCTGGATTCTGATTTTTAAAACATTTCCAATTTCCGGACAACCATATTCTTTAAATAAGATGTGGCAAGTTTGAATAAAAACAACTGAAATTTCCACAGTACTTTTTGGCATTTTTTTACCTGCTCTTACATAAAAAGGAACATTTTTAAATCTTTCCGTATCTACGAATAGTTTCATTGCCACAAAAGTTTCCGTATCAGAATCGGGATCAATATCAGGCTCTTCTTGAAATCCTTCGTATTGTCCTCTAACTACATATTGATCTACTTGATTAGGCTCCGCACATCTTATTGCTTTAATAGCATTTGCTCTAACATCACGCATATCATCTTTAGTAAAGCTTTTTGGCTGTTCCATTGCCACAGCTGCAATCATCTGCATAATATGATTTTGCCCAACATCTCTTAGCATTCCAACCCCGTCAAAGAAACGACCCCGTTTCCCAATCCCCTTTTCTTCTGCAAATGTTATTTGGACATGATCAATAAAATTTTTGTTCCAAACAGGTTCAAAAATTCCGTTTGCAAATCTAAAAGCAATCATATTCTGAATTGTTTCTTTACCCAAGTAATGGTCTACTCTAAAAATTTGTCTCTCTTCAAAAATCTTAGATAACTTTTCATCTAAAGCAACCGCTGTTTCAAGATCCTTTCCAAAAGGTTTTTCAATAATAATTCTGGTCCATTGACTGCTTTTCTGGCCGCACCCTTCAGCTAACTTTGTAGATTTGAGATGTTCAAGAATTGGTTCGTAATTTGTTGGAGGAGTTGCTAAATAGAAGAACCTGGTTATACAAGCACCTAGTTTTTCATCCAATTTTTTAAGTTTGTCTATTAATTCTAAGTAGCCTTTTTTGTCGGAAAAATCTCCTTGTTGGTAAAAAATGTGCTTGGCAAAATCTCCCCATTTCTCTTCATTTACTAAGTCTTTAAAAAAAATTCTAAAATCCTCATCCCTATACTCCCTTCTTGAAAAACCAATTATAGAAAACTCTTCAGGAAGAAGACCTTGTTTGAAAAGAGAAAAAAGAGAGGGAAATAATTTATTACACGCTAAGTCTCCTGTTGCTCCAAAAATGATCAGTGCGAAAGGGCTATCCATAAATTTGTAAATTGATTTTATATTTTTTGATCAGTAATAACAATTGTTTTTTTTGCAATCTCATCCTGTACCAAAAACCTTGCCGGAATTTCTTCTATCGATCCCTCTTTCAACATCTTTTTTAAAGCTTTTTTCTTTTCTTTTCCAAATACAAGAACAATAATTAAATCAAGCATTGAAAGAGCTAAAAATGTCAATGTAATTCTCTCTCTATGCTTACCTGGAAAATTATCAAATGAAATTACTAAGTCATTCTGAGTTTGATTATTTAAATTTATTCCAGGAGGTATTCCAGCTATATGACCATCTTCCCCAATCCCTAAAATTCCTATAGATTTTTTGAATTGATACAAAAGAAAACGAACTGTCTCATCATAATCTTTAGTTGTTTCTTCAATCTCTTTATCTTCAAGTACTTTGTAAAATCTGATGCTCTGTTTTTTAAAAAAATCTATTAGACCTGTTTCCTCAATCATTTTTTCATTTGAATTTTCATGCATCTTTTTTCCAAATCTTTCATCAACTATTGCTGCTGCTCCTAGTTTTAGGTCTACGTTTTTGAGTGCTTCATAAAGAAGTTTTGGGGTAGATCCACCTGATAAAAACAAGACAGTTTCCGGGGATATATTCTCAAGAATTAATTCTTTAGCAATCTCCGCACCTTGTTCTTTTGATTTTACAATTTTAACAGTCGGAATTTGCACTTAAATAGTATAACAAATGCTTAATTATTGGATCTGCGGAAGAATCGGTTGACCTGTTGCCAATCTAAAGATATCGTGAAGAGTAACAAGCGCAATTAATCCCAATAAAACAACCATTCCTATTGCATGGGCATAGCTTTCAAATCTCTGATTAACCTTTTTACCTGTTAAAATTTCAATGACAATGAAGAACAACCTTCCTCCGTCTAACGCCGGAAATGGCAAAATATTTAAAATTGCCAAGTTTAAAGATAACAAAGCAACGAATGATAGAACTGCATAAATCCCAACCTGTACAAATTGTCCTGTTAATTGAGCAATTCCCACCGGTCCTGCAACTCCGCCAGGAACTGCTCCAAAAAACAAAAGTTGATATAAAATTATTCCCAGTCCTGAAAGGATCATCCAAGATTGTCCAAGTGCTTCCATTGTTCCTAAAAATGGAGCTAAATACCAGGCATACTTTTTAACTTCTATATTTTGTCCAACCGCTACCCCCATCGGTCCTTCTGTTTTTGGAAAATTCTTTCTTGGTGTAACTTCTATTTTTCTAACATTCGAGTTACTATCTTTTATTGTTATGGAAATTTTTTCTCCTAAATGTTTTCTTGTTTCCAAAACAACTTCAGCTGCAGTCTTCATCTCTACGTTATTTATTGCTATAACTTGATCGTTTTTCTTAAGTCCCGCCATGTATGCGGGAGAATTTTTAACAACATCGCCAACAAGAACCTTATTCCCCGGAACAGGAACGCCAACAGCAGAAAAAAGATAAGAAATAATTACAACAGCAAGCACAAAGTTCATTACAACTCCGGCAACTATTACAATTGCCCGTTGCCAAGCTGGTCTGGCAAAAAAAGCTCTACCAATATCTTTAATTTTTGGTTTTTCACTTTTTACTTTTACTTTTCCTGATCCGGCTTCGTCTTCTCCATATAGCCTCACAAACCCACCAATCGGTAACCAATTAAGGGAATAAACAGTTTCTCCTCTTTTTATGGAAAAAGCTTTTGGCGGAAGTCCAAATCCAAATTCCTCCACTTTTATCTTTAAAATTTTTGCAACAAAAAAATGCCCAGCTTCGTGGACAACAACTAAAATAGAAAGAATGAGTATGAAGATTAAAATAGTTACCATAAATTAAATTTGAAATCTAAACTTGGAGAAGTTCTTCTTTTTTCTTTTCTCCCAATAAATCGATTTCCTTTACAGAATCATCTGTTGCTTTTTGAACATCTTTTTCCAACCTCTCTTGATCGTCTTCTGAAACTCCTGCCAATTTTTTTATTTCCTCCATGGCTTCGTGCCTTACCTGTCTAACCTGGACTTTTGCCCCTTCTAGTTTTTGACTAACAAGATGAACTAACTGTTCTCGTCTTTCCTGAGATAAAGGCGGAATAGTTATCCTAATAATCTGTCCGTCAATTGCGGGAGTTAATCCTAAATTTGCTTCCTGAATTCCCTTGCCAATTTCATTAATAATGGTATTGTCATATGGTGCTATTTGCAAAGATTGTGCATCTTGTGCACTAACGTGAGCAAGTTCGACAATCTTCATTTTTGTTGTTCCCCCGTAAACACTGACGACGATATTTTCAACAAGCGATGGCGTGGCTCGTCCTGTTCTAACCGTGGAAAGATCGATCTTTAGAACCTCAAGGACTTTTTGCATTTGTTGTCTGGCAGTTTCGACAATTTGCTCCATTTAAATTTCCAGTCTTACAAATTTTCTAATTGTAATATTTTCTCCCAATTTACCAATGACGCTCTTGACTAGCTTTTCAATTGTTAGAGAATTATCTCTAATATAATCTTGTTTTAAAAGTTCGTCAACATTTTTAGGATTCATTGCGGCAACTTGCATTGCAATTTCATGGGATAGTTTCTTAAATTCTTCTGTTCTGGCAACAAAGTCAGTTTCACACAAAATTTCAATCATTGCACCAACTTTTCCGTTCTGATGAATATAGCTATCAACTAGTCCTTGTGAGGTTTCTCTGTCTTGTTTTTTTTCGGCTTTTTCAACACCATGTTTTTTAAGCCATTCTTTTGCTTTATTGTAATCTCCTTTTGATTCTTCCAGGGCTTTTCTGCAATCGGCAATTCCTGCTTGAGTTTCGTTTCTTAATTTTTTTAGATCCTCTATATTTACCATATTTATTAATTAAGATTTAATTTAGCTTAAATCTAAACTATTTCTTCTTTGCTGTCTTTTCGGTTTTAGCTTTTACCGTTTTTTTAGAAGTGGCTTTCTCTTTTTTTACTGCCGGCTTAACTTCTTTTTCCTTTAATTCAGTTTTCTCTTCTGTTTTTTTGCTTTCTTTGTCAGCTTTTTGTTTCACATCCCCAGCTTTTTTCTTTCCTTCTATCCATGCATCCATAATATGAGAAACAATCAGCTTAATTGACCCAACTGCATCGTCATTTGCAGGTATTGGCCAGTCAATAAGTGCAGGGTCTGCATTTGTGTCTACCATTCCAACGGTAGGAGTTCTCATTCTCATTGCTTCCTTCACTGCCAAGTCTTCAAACTTTGAATCAACAATGAAAAGAGCGGATGGAGGTTTTTGCATTTCCATAATTCCTTCGTACAAAGATAAAAGTCTTTGTTTTTCTTTATCAAAAAGTCCCAGTTCTTTTTTTGTATATTTTGATTTTTCTTCCGGATCCAAAAGCATTTTAGTAATGTCTTTAAGTTTTTTTATGTTTTTGGAAATCTCTGAAATATTGGTTAAAATTCCACCAACCCATCTGTTTGTGATATAGAAAACTGTTTGGGCATCTTCTTTGATTGCTTCGTTTGCTCTGGCAACTTCTTCTTTTATGGTTGATTGGGCTTGTCTCTTGGTTCCGACAACTAAAACCGTACCACCTTTTGCGGAAAGATCTTTAATATAAGCAGCTGCTTCATCCAATCCTTCTTTGGTTTTACCTAAATCGATGATTTGTATGCCGTCTCTTGCCTCAAAGACAAAATCTCTGGCTTTTGGGTTTGATCTTATTATCTGGTGTCCAAAATGACATCCAGCTTCAAGAAGTTCTTCTAATGTAATTTCTTTCATATATCCTTATTCTTCCATTCCGGCTAGTAGCTTCAGGATATTATCCGGAATGTGTGTGATGCAGAGATTATAGCGGAAAAAAGATCAAAAAACAATACTAAATTATTTTTCAGCAGGTGCTTCTAGACTAACACTCTTTGCTTTCAATCTTTCTCCAATAGTAAATCTGCGCAAAGCCCTAACGCTTTCTTTTTGCAAATTGAACAAACTTCCATCAGGCAAAACACGTTTTACGATAGTCACACCAGGTTCCACTAAATCTCTACTTCTAATCTGCATCGTCTTCCAAGTATTGAGTTCTCCCATGGTTCTGTCTGACTCTCTTTTAATAGCAATCATGTGTCTTTTTAAATTTGATTTTTTTATAACTTCACTCATAAATTGCATTATATCCATAATTTTACTTTTTGCAATAACCTTGTTAATGACTAAAGTAATATTTTAAGTACGGGTATTGACACTATATATAATAGTTATCTATTCTAGTAGTAATGGGTTTGTTCAAAAAAAGCCTTTATCGGTTAGGTGATTTTTTTAGTTCTTCAAAATACGCTTCTATTATTACTATTGCAATAGTAATTGCCGCTATTCCAATGACGATTTTTGTTTCTCAACAAAGAGAGCAGGTAAATAAACAGCTTTCCTCAGAAATGTATAAAGCAGTATTGGGCGCAGGATCAGTCATGGAAAGTAAAGCACTGGGTTGCACGCCCGGAAAAGGACAAATCTCTATCTTTTTAAATAAAGATTTTGATAAGAACATCGATCAGAGCCTTGATGTTGGCTGTAGGACTCTGGGCGCGGGAGATTATGCTTACCCTAGCGAGATGAAATTAGATTTATATTATTACGATAGCTTCGGTGGTGTATATCGACCTTATACTGATACAAGAAAGAAATCAGTAAACGATGCCATATCCTCAATTAAATTCGGTAGTTCTGTTTTGAAGGTAATTATTTATAAGGACGCTAACTATAAAGGCGGTTCAAAAGAATACACAGGCTCGGTCTCTAATTTAAGCAATGATGGTTGGGACAATAAAATTAGTTCTCTTAAAGTGGTTGAAGCCCCAAACGAAACAACGCCCCAGGATAGATTATGCACAGGTGGATATATAGTTAGCAGATGCACAGATTGCTCTACATCATTTGACTGTAAACAATATAACAATGCATGGTCTTGTTGTCCAAAGTCAGCTGGGACAACAACAACTAGACCTTCAAGCGGAGGAACAAGCACAAGCTACACTAATCAAGCAAGCTGCAATAATGCGTGCCGTCCTAAAGGAGGAGAATGTGTTTATCAGGATAGTCTTTGGCAGTGCCCTTGCCAACAAGGAGGATCTTGTGACAAGTGCTTGAACTACGGATCTGATGGAGGGGTATGCAAACTGTCTCCATCCTCCTGTAGCGGAACCTGGGTTTCTAGTCAATGTCCGGGAAGCAGCAGTATTTGGCCTGGAAGTAACTACAAATGTTGCACAAACTCTCCGCAAACATCAGGAACTACACAACCAAGTGGTGGTGGGTCCTCACCTACCTCTCCATCAGCTCCTTCAACTACAAGACCTCCAGCTACTGGTGGAGCAACCGGGCAATTACACTATTGTCCTAAACCTGACCGCTGTAGCGACACATATATAAATTGTAGACCGCTTTGGTACTCCACTGATCCAGCTTGCTCAGATACTTGGAACTCAACTAAAACATACAGCGTAGATTGCATGTGTCAAAATGATCCTGTTGGAAAACAAGCTACCAAAGATTGTAGAGATGCTCCTGGTGGAAAAGACACTTCATACTGCAGTTTAATAGGAGGAGGTACAACAACCACAACAACAACTCCCGGAGGAACATCCCCCGGCGGAGGAAATTTTAGCTGCAAAGGACAAATAGGTAATATTATTTATAGCTGTCTAACATCCTGTCCTTCTCCATCTTGGCAACAACTCTCAACAAATCAAGGAATTTGCTCAAGCGGTGAAACATGTTGTTATTTTGATTTAACGAACCCTGGCGGCGGAGGTGGAGCTTCGCCAATAACTCCTGTTCCAGGAGGACCTGGTGGTGGATCAGGTGGACCCGGGGGTGGAGGCGGATACAATCCATTACCAACAGATTCGCCACCGACCAATCAGCCTACCCCAGCTTGTAACTCAGGCGCTCAAACAGGTCCGTGTGTTTCGGATAATAATACTTGCGGGTCATCAAATGGTACAAGAACAATTACCTACACTTCTCACAACAGCGGAGCCCAATGCTCCCAATTTACTACATATAATAATGTATGCGGAATTCTTAACTGCGACTTTGGCAAAAAATGTGAAAACAACCAATGTGTTCCTGATAATCAACAACCAACTTTAAATCCTTCGATAACACCGGGGGGCCAAACACCTCCCTCTTCTGAAGCAGCTACCTTAAATATAGTTGTTGGTCTTGATGGAATAGGAGCCGCCGGTGACAATCAGAATCCAACAAGCGGAGGAAATAAAAATCCTAAAACAACTGTTAAAAAAGCTAAGATTACAGCAATCAATTTAAACACTAGTACGCAAATAGACGCAAATGTAGATGTAACATATGAGTCATCAAGCGGAATGTTTAAAACAGAAACCAAGTTAGAAAGAGGGCTTTATTTGATAAAAATAAAGGTTGAAGGATATCTAAGGAAGATTCTCTCTATTAATTTGAACATAAACGCTTCAAAGATTGATGCTCCAGTTGTAAATCTAACAACAGGAGATATAAATGATGACAATGTTTTGAGTATCTTAGATTACAATATTTTAATAAGTTGTTCTACTTATTCAAGAGACAATAAGAAACTATGCAGCAGTAGTCCAAACTTTATGCTTTTTTCCGATCTTAACAGCGATGGAAAAGTAGATGAAGTTGATTTTAACCTCTTCACCCGTGAGTACTCTGTTCAAACCGGAGATTAAAAGATAAATAATAAAAATCTTAGCTTGTATTTAAAAATTCAATTGTCACTTGACACAGGTCAACAGCTTTATTATGCTAAGATTAATGGGTAATCCTTTTAAAAGGGTATGGCAAGTATATAGTGCCCTTAATTATTCCAAAAGAACCTTAACTATCATAGGGATTATTGCCATCTCCGCTATTATCCCTGTAACCGTATTCTTATCCCAACAACAGCAGGAAATCCGCCAAAGAGCATCGGGAACAGACAATTACTATTGTGCAACTGCTTGCATTCCTGAAAGAGGAGCCACTTTGTTTGACTGCAAAAACGAGGGCGATATCTGCACGGGGACAACTTCGCAATGCTGCCAAAATCCAGTTACAACAACCACAACTACCGCCGGAGGCACAACAACCACAACAAGTCCATACTCCTGCTCTAATCTCGGTTTAGGATATAAATGCACACCGACTAACGACTGCCCAGCTAGTTCTCGTTTTATTGCGGAAGGCTGTGGTACTAATGAAAGTTGTTGCAAGGTAAGTGAATTGCAACACTGCAGTAATTGTAATAACACAATTAAATTTTGCGGGTCTAAAACATGGGATCAAGCAGCTGGAACTTCATGCACTGATCCAAGTGCAGCAAGATTCAACGAAAAAACAGACCAGGTGGTTTGCAGATGCACACAAGGTGAACCTGGAGGATGCGAAAACCTCAAGCCAGATGCTGTAGCTGCTCAATGTGGAGCAAATAATCAAACTGCTAAATGCTCAAGATGCAGCGATGTATATAAGTATTGTCATGTTGAATATTCAAAAACAAATAATCAATGTGGCGGAGAAAATCTTGCTAATGACAAGGTTTATACTCTAGCTTGCAACGAATGTGGCATTATTGGAGATGATAAAGGATATTGCCCAGGAGCGGGAGGAAACATAAGCACGGCAAGGTGCAACACGACCACGACAACAGCTGGATCTTTCAATTGTAGTGGCACACAAAGTGGATATGAATATCAATGCTTTGAGACTTGCACTGGAGGATGGACTTCTTCTGCGCAAAATAATATGACTCCAAAACCAAACTGTCTTAATAATGCAACAGCAAAAACTTGTTGCTACAGATCATCTACTACCACTACAACCAAACCTGCAACAACCACAACTAGGACGTCAAGCTCCACTACCACAACCCAAGGGACCACGAACACCACAGCTACACAACCTCAATGTAAAACATCTGGATCTTGTGCAACTTCAACTCAATGCTGCTCTGGATATACTTGCACAAGTGGTACATGCCAACCTATCACGCCGGATTGTCAACCGCTAAATGGTGTTGCAACGAGCAAAAACCCATATAAATGCTCCAACAATGCCTGCTCCCGAGTCACCACTATTAGCTGTGAAGTTGATGCTTGCAGCCCCAGAGATGCCAATACTTGCAGCCCAGGAGGAAACACAACGCTTACCTTAACTCTTGGACTAGATGGCTTAGGAACAACAGGAGACAATGCAAATCCAGCATTACACTCCGGCTCAAACAAAAATCCTGGTCATAAATCAAGATCTATTAAGGTTAAGCTTGTATCAAGCACAGGACAAGCGCTTCCGGATAAAACAGGTCAGGTTGAATATTCTAGCTCGTCAGGAAAGTTTACTTCAACAATAAATCTAGGAGCTATTACTTCAGGCAGCTATACTGTTAAAGTTAACTCCCCTGTTTATCTAACAACCATTGTTTCTAGCATGATGACCATTACTTCAGGCACCGCAAACAATGCACCAACTGCAAGACTCACTACGGGAAATATCAACGATGAAGGTTTAAGCAACAATACCTTAGACATTATGGATTACAATATTCTTCTTGGATGCGTTAGAGATGATACAATCACAAATATTCCAGCAGCATTTATTGCCAGCTGTAATTCCAACGCAAATAACGCTACTATGTCTGATTTAGACGACAATGGAATCGTAGACAGAAACGACTGGAATCTCTGGATAAGGGAACTTGGTCATCAGCTTGGAGCTCAATAGAAGAATTTAGATTGACAATTTTTTAAAAATACGACATTATAAATATATGCCTAAAAGAACAATTGCGCTAATATTAGTTTTAATAGCAATAACCGCTGGACTTGTATTGCTTTCTGTTTCCAATCTAAAAGGTCCCTCCTCTCCGCAAATAATTCCGGGGAAAGAACAAGTTGCAACTTACGCCAAAACAACTCTTGCAATATCTCCAACAGCAACTAAGGTTACAGGAGAAAACCTTTACGAAGTACCAGTTATGATTGAATCAACTAATAAAGTTTCTGCAGTTCAGTTAGAGCTTGTTTATGATCCAAAAGCCATTTCCGCAGTTGATGTTGTAGTTGGAGACTATTTTAAAAATCCTACAGTCCTTCTGAAAAAAATTGATGAAAAAACTGGCAGAATAACTTATGCTTTTGGGCTTGGTTTAGGACAAGATACAGTCACAGGAGCTGGAACAGTTGCTAAAATTAGGTTTAGTCCAAATCCAGGTTTCAGAACTACTCAAATAAACTTTCTTCCCAAAACCCAAGTTTCGGCAATAGACCAAAGAAAATCAGTTCTTAAATCATCAACAAGCGCAGTAATTAATTTGGAAGCTCTTTCTACTGAAGGAAACTCAATTACACCTTCAGCTACAACCTCAGGAAGATAACAATACACGCTCTAATTCTTAGGGGACGCTTAACTAATAATCTTCACCTTTGTTTAATATTAAACACAAAACTACACTAATTAAAGGCACTTTACCTCCATACGACACTACTTAGAGGTATTCAAATACAGTTTTAGAGTAAGCAGTCTTAAAGAATTAAGGAGCTATTTCTTGCCAGATAAGCCGTGGGTTTGCTATGAATCCGGGGCTATTAAGAACAAAATCAGGTCTTTCATTTACATATATTGCTGGACAATCAGAGTTACCTGAGCACAGATCCCTATTATTTTGCAGTGTTCCGCCACTACCTCCTGCATTAGCAATAACATTTCCAGCGATATTTAATCTTAAATCAGACTGGGTGGAACAATTGTTGTATCCATCTGCAATAAAATTATTGTCCGCAGAATAAGTTCCTTCCAAAGAAGAGGTATTTGAGTTATATGCTTCTCCAATACTTCTATCGACCGTTATATTTCCCGATGCGGAGAAAAGAGCCGTAGAGCCAGTAGGAACGGTGA
>JAMCTK010000063.1 GCA_023381035.1 Patescibacteria group bacterium | reverse complement strand
GCTGTTCAGAGTGCCATAGGGTATATTGATCAGGATCCTGTGGAAGTTTAAAATCTCCTAAAAATACCTGAAAAGAACTAGGAAGAGAGTCGTTAACTTTAATTTCTGATTCTACTCCAATCTCACTCCAATTTTTCTTAATAATTTGAGCTACTTTTTCGTATTTAGGCAAAGTCTTTATTTCAAACTTAAACTTAGCTCCGCTTGTTGCACTATCAGACTTCTCAAGCAAGCTTCTTGCATGAACCATATCCTGTTGATTGGTCTCCATTGTTTCCTGCGCTGCCCATAATGTTGCAGGATAAGGTTTGTAGTTTCTATCTCCTTGAGAGAAAATGTCCGGGATTGCGTTTGAAAGAGCCTGTCTTATTTTTTTATCAGATAAAACAGGGTCCTGGTTATTGTAAAAAATTGTTACCAACTCAGTTTTGTCAGTAACTTTTTCAACTTTAACATTCTTAAACTTCTCAAAGGTTGTGTTCTTAAAATTCGTATCATACAGTCCTGAAGCTTTTGTAACCTCTCCTAGCACAAACGCAGTTTTTAGAGCTTGATCAGTTGGGTACATTTGGTATGAGAGGATCGAATATTCATCTTCCACCTTTGAAAGATCAATTGATTCAACAAAGTCTCCGTTAACGTTAATTTTCTTTAACTTATAACTCCCGACTCCTACAAAGTTACTTCTAAAGAAAGGACGTGAAACCGTAACTAGAAATGGAGAATATGGACTCTTCAGTTTAAAAATGAGCGTATATTTATCCGGTTTTTCAGTTTTAACATCAAGAAAATTATAGGTAATGTTTGATGAATTTGCGCTTTTTTTGTCGGAAAAGAAAATATCTTTCTTTATTTTGAAAATATATGTTTTCCCGTCATCTTTTATTTCCCAGCTCTCTGCCACATCTGGCTTAGGAGTTCCATCTTCTGAAATATATGTTAAACCTCTGGATAATTTTCTTTGAATCTCGTCAGGTAAATTGTCAGGTCTATAAACACCCACTATTCCGACTGTTTGCTTATTAACAAAAGGTACCTTTTTTATGAAATAAACAGAAGCAAACCTCAGAAGAAAAAATGCAGTCAATCCTAATATAAAAGATAAAGCGATTGTATTTCGCCATTTTTTAAAATAGGCTTTTATGAGCCAGAATACTAGGCGTTTTCTTTTAATTAAGATCATATCTAACGTGGAAGAAGAAGCACTATGGAAATTATTCCAAAAATAACTGTTAGAGCAGCTGTTGCCCAGACTAATAGTTTTTCAATGCTTCTTTTGCTTCTGTAAAATTCTCCGCTTCCACCAAACGCTCCGGATAATCCGCTCCCTTGGGATTGTAGCAATATGACTCCGACCAGAAGAACAGCAATAATTATTTCCAATACGTACAAAATCATTACTTGATTATATTTTAAAGGGTAGCTGATTGCAAGTTTCTACTTCGTAAATAGCCAGGAGATAAATGAGGCAAAAATAGATTGCAAGAAAGCAACAATTGCAAAAGCAAACAAACTGTTAAAGAAAATCTTTGGAATAACAAATCCCGCATAAACATACCCTTGAAACATAAAAGCACTGATTGAAATTGCAGGCACAAAGACAGTTAATAAATAAAAGATGATGATATTCGTAAATACCGAGAAAAAACCAAGAGTAATTATATTCAAGGGAACCGATAAAAGGCTCAATATGGGCTTAAGAATTAAGAAAAGAAGCGCTAAAGCAAGTCCTCCAAATAAATATGATCCAAATCCTCCCTTAATAATTAATCCACCAATTATTTGCGAGATAAAGAATAAACAGAGGCTGTTTATGACAACCGACCTTAAAAGTGATTTCATATTTTTATCGTAACAATTGCAAAAATAACTGTCAATTTGCAAATGTTGCAATATTTGGTCTACAAGGCTATTATTACATAGCGATGAATAAGATAAAATGCCCAAACTGCGGAAAAGCTGTTGAAATTTCAGAAGCACTAAAACATGAGGTAGAAGAAGCTGTTTTGGCTGAGGAAAAAATTAGACACAAGCTTGAGCTGGAAACATTTCAAAAGGAAATCGAAGAAAAAACTGCAAAAAAATTAAAAGACGAACTTGAGTTTAAAATAAAAGATTCTACTAATGAACTTCTAGAAATCAAAGAAGAAAAGAAAAAGCTTCAGGATCAATTGCTCGAGATGAGTAGATCCATTAGAGAACTAAAGGATCAATCGGATAAAAAAGACCTGGAAAACGAAAAAAAATTAAGTGAAGAAATTGAAAAAATAAGAGAAGACGTATCTAAAACAGTAGTTGAAAAAGCCAGGCTCAGAGAGCTTGAGTTGGAAAAGAAGTTAACTGACACTCAAAAAGCATTAGAAGATGCTCAGAGAAAAAGCAGACAGGGCTCTCAACAGCTTCAAGGCGAGATTGTGGAGCTTGATTTAGAAGATAAACTGAAATCGACTTTCACAAATGACGAATTTACACCTGTTCCAAAAGGCGTTGAGGGAGCAGATATCTGGCAAAAAGTGAGAAATAGTCATGCCCAGGAGGCAGGATCGATTGTTTGGGAAATCAAAAGAACTAAAACCTTTAGCAAAGGATGGTTACCAAAGTTAAGAGAAGATGCCAGAAAAGTTAATGCTTCGGAATGTATTTTAGTAACAGATTGTATGCCTGAAGGGATCAATCACTATGCAAGAGTTTCAGGTGTTTGGATTACCTCGTTTGAAGAAGCGCTTGTATTGGCAACTGCCCTTAGATACACCCTTATTCAGGTTGCAATAGCTAAATCTGCTGCTTCCCATGAAGATGAAAAACTACAAGAAATTTATGACTATATAGTAAGTGAAGCTTTCCGGCATAAAATAGAAGCGCATTTTGAGAGTGTTAAATACTTAAAAGAAGACTTGGAAGGAGAAAAAAGAGTCATGGAACGTGTTTGGAAAAAACGTGAGGTTCAAATCCAAAGACTGGATAGAAGCATGTCACAAATGTTTGGAGAAATTCAAGGAATTACCGGAAATGCCTTGCCAACTCCAAAAGCACTAGAAATTGAGGTGGGTGGTGAAAGTGAGCAAGAAGAACTCCTCTAAACCTACATTTAAAGAAGAAGAAAAGCTATGGAAGCTTGGTTATAAATACGTCATTGGTGTCGATGAGGTTGGTAGGGGATCATTTGCAGGACCTGTTACTGTCGGAGCAGTAATATTTCCTGTAAATTTTAATTCCGGATTCCTTAACGACATTAATGATTCCAAAGTTCTTTCTCCAAATAAAAGAAACGAAATCTCACCAAAAATTAAATCAAATTTAACTTATTCTATCTCTACTGTTTCAATCAAAACTATTAATAAAGTTGGAATTGGTAAGGCAACAGAAATAGCCTTCAGAAGATCTATTAAAAGAATTATAAGAATAGTAAATAACGGCAATGCAAACCTTGGATCAAATGCTATTAACTCTAGGTTTTTTCTTTTAGTTGATGGCTTTCATATCAAATATGTAAAAGGTATTGGTTTAAAAAAACAAAAGGCTATTGTAAAAGGAGATAAGAAGAGCTTATCTATTGCAGCAGCATCGATAATAGCCAAGGTCCATAGAGATAAGCTAATGATTAAACTGGCGGGAGCATATCCTAACTATGGACTTGATGTTAACAAAGGCTATGGAACTAAAGCTCATAGAGAGAAAATAAAAAAATACGGATTATCTAATATTCACCGTGTTTCATTCAATTTATCCAAATTCATCTGAAGCAGTTGTTTAACTTTCTAGTATTTACAAACTTATTTTATTTTGAAAAGATATTAATATGAAACAATCTAAGAATATCTTAAGACTTATTATTTCAATTGCGATTTGCCAAAGCGCATGCTTGATAGGAGCTCTATTTACTGTTTCCTCCATTGAAAATTGGTTTAATCTATTAAATCAACCTTCATTCAGACCTCCTAATTGGCTTTTTGGTCCTGTCTGGACTACTCTTTATACCTTGATAGGAATTTCCCTTTACTGGATATGGACTGCCGGCACAGAGAAAAAAGAAGTGAAGGATGCTTTAAAACTTTTTGCTATCCATCTTGCATTAAATGCCAGCTGGTCAATTGTTTTCTTTGGCATGCACAATATATTTTTATCGCTAGTTAATATAATTGCTTTGTGGATTTTAATAGTTATGGTAATGTTTAAATTCTACAAAATAAACAGAAAGGCCTCATTGATATTGCTACCATATTTAGCATGGGTTAGTTTTGCAACTATACTAAATTACAATATCTTCCTATTAAACAAATAGTCCTGAGTGAGCCGCCAGAGAATCGAACTCTGAACCTATTCCTTAAGAGGGAATTGCTCTAACCAATTGAGCTAGCGGCCCGCGCGCCTGAAGGGATTCGAACCCCCGACCCTCTCGTCCGAAGCGAGATGCTCTAAATCCACTGAGCTACAGGCGCAATTAATTTTACCAAACCAGGGTTTTTAATTCAATGAATGATGTATTGACAGTTTTTATATTAATAATATAATGGCTTTATGACCCCAGAAGGCAGGTGTACTCATTCGATTACAGTAGAACCTGAGTCTCCATCAAACGGAATTCCTGTTGTACATCCGACCTATGTTGAAGAACTTGTACGAGGTCTTCATGATGAAGAGATACGCATGCATAAGATTGGTGCGAAATCAGCACCCTTGCTCAAATACCCATCTGTTAAATTTATGGGTAAACATGGAGTTGGCTTTGAATGGAGTGGTTTTATGAATATTGCAAAAAGAATGCTAACCACATATAGTTACCACGTAGGTCCTTTACCAATTCCTGACGGCGTTGATTTATATCAAATAGGAGAAAACGAAATAGATCAGGGTATTACTAGTTTTAAGAAATTTAATCCTGGATTTTGTGAATACATTGAATCGCAACTTGATACACCCTATGTCATAATAGAGGACGATCAAATCAATGAGGTTGCTATTCCCAAAGAGACTGATATTGTTCTTTCCATGTTTGGGTTAATGGAAGCAGCAGCAGCAAGATGCAGAGCTTTAATATAAAATAAATTTCCTCGTAAGTGTTTATAGATTTAGCATTATTCAGCAGGAGGAGTGTCTTGGACAGGTTCTTCTTGAGGAGGTGTAAAATCACTTGGAACATCGGAATTAGCTGGAGCAACAGGGGCTTGATAGTTATTCTGTTCTTGAATTTTCTTCCAATCATCAAGCGCACCTGTTGTATCTACTGGCATGAGCATTTCATAAATCGATTTACCTTCAGGAACATCTTTAACTGGAGAGGGAACAGAAATTGAGATATTATCATAAGTATATTCATTAGTAGTTGTGAATTCACCAAAGCTGTATTCTTCTCTTCTCAGAAGATATTTTTGATTATCAAACCAAAATGTTCTTGCTCCTTCTTTATTTTCGGGATCAATCTCCTGATACTTATAGCAAGTTAAATCCCCGCATTTCTCAGTTCCTAATTCTTTATATTCAATTGGTTTATCTTTTTTCTTTAATATATCTGTCTTGAAATCGTCCGGTTCTTCAATTGCTGAGGTTGGTGTTGGTCCTTCTACCTTCTTAGGAACTTCTCTCCACCATTTTCCATCTTTAAAGTCTTTTACATAGGTTATACTGTCAATCATTATCATATCCGTCGTATCTTCTCCTTTTTCATTTTGAGTCTTATTTCTAAAACTAAATTTTTCACCGTTCATTACGGCTTCTGTTATGGAAGGTTCTGATCCCTTACCGGAAGAAAGAGACTTTATTCTAAAAGAAGTCTGATTTGCTTGAGCAGTAAAATGTTTTCTTATTAGTGGATCTTTAATGTAATCAAAGTCTTTTTCAGTTGCTCTTGGAGCAGCGGGAACAATGGATGATATTAGAGGAATTCCGCCACCTTTAGAGCTATATAAAAAATAACCTCCTGCAAGAATTACAACCGCAATTACTGCAATTATTATTTTTGACTTCATAATATATTTATCTATTTTTTTTATTAAGCTGTCAAGTAGTGAATAATCATTTTCTGATACTAAGCTTGATAAATTAATTGTTAAAGAATTCTTTATAAGCTATAATTAAGCTCATGTTTTCTTTTACCTTTTGGCATTCAGATCTGAAAAAAATTGTCCGCTATCCGAGCCGATAGATGCATTAGACGATATGAATAACTCAAATGTTCGCAACTTAGTAAAATTTGTACTGGGTTGGCCGATCGCCATTCTCTCTTTATATTTTATTTTTAGACTAACAAATCCTAATTGGGGAATGATAGGTTCATACCTAAACAAAGCAAATTATTTTATCCTTATTCTGGGGTTTTTTTGTTTCATTGCTTATTTCTTCCTAAGAGGGTATGTCTGGCAATTACTTCTTAGAGCAAAGAACTATAATCTTTCTTTCAGAGAAGTTTTGTATTTTTGGGAGATATCAGAATTTAAACGCTATATCCCCGGAAATATCTGGTCTTTTATCGGTAGGGGAATATCATTCACTGATCTAAAAGTTAAAAAAAATGACATTGTTCATTCTTTGATTGCTGAAGCCGTCCTGATTATTATTTCCTGTCTTACAATTTCACTCCTATCAATGCAATTTTTACTAGGTCCCTTGTACATTCCCTATGAAAACATTGTTTATATAGTTTTTTTTCTATTAGTGCTTTTGCTGAATTTGTCATTTGCATGTTCATCCCTAATTAAGAATAAAGTGAAAAACCGTATTTTATCTTACTTTTTGAATGATTTTCCTATTGAAAAAAACATAAAACTATTACTTATTTCACTTCTTTCTTTCTTCTTTTTTGGTCTTGGAAGTTTTCTTGTAACTTTAGCTTTTTTTAGCTTAAACTTGAATTTGGTTTTTGTATTAACAGGCTTTTTTTGTCTAGCCCTTCTTGCCGGCTATTTATCCTTTATTACTCCCATGGGGCTTGGTGTTAGAGAAGGAATTATATTTTACGGCTTAAGTCAATTAGTTTCTGGAACTATTGCAGGCAGTGCATCAATCCTTGCCAGAATTTTTTTGATTATAACGGAAATTATATTTCTGATGCTGACCTTAATATTTTATTCAGTTAGATCGACTGTGATTGAGAAAACGTACCGGCTTTTAGCAAGATATAAAACTGAGCTTATCTTGTCTCTTTTTGCTGTTTTTTACAATGCCTACTTTATCCCGGCAAGTGTTTTAAGATACGAGAAATATTATGCAGGCAGGTTCGACCTTGGGAATATGGACCAGGTTGTCTGGAACACCATGAACGGAAGAATATTTCAGATGACTGATCCTAATGGAATAAATAGTACCTCAAGACTGGCTTTTCATGCTGATTTTATTCTCATTTTATTTGCACCGCTCTACTATATTTGGTCAGACGCCAGAATGCTCTTAGTTGCCCAAACAATCATTCTTTCTCTAGGAGCAATCTTTGTCTTCCTAATTGCCAAGAAAGTTATAAAGAATAAACAATTGGCTTTGCTCTTTTCATTTATTTACTTAATTAATCCTGCCATGAACTATACCAACTTATATGATTTTCATCCAGTTGCACTAGGAACAACCTTTCTTCTTGGAACTTTTTACTTTCTGATTAGAAAAAGATATCTCTGGTTTATTATATTTGCGATTCTGGCAGGAATCACAAAAGAACATGTATGGCTGATTGTAGGACTGCTTGGTTTATATGCTTTTATTAAAGGATTTATTAATAAAAGTAGAGATTCTTTAAGGATTATCGGTCCTTTGTTGTTTCTGGGTGGAATGCTAATTTTTTATATCCTAATTTGGTACGCTATTCCCTTAGCAAAGGGCGGGAACCACTTTGCTTTAACCTATTACTCTGAATTTGGAGATTCTCCCTCAAGCATCATTAAAAACATAATCTTCTCTCCAATCGGTACTATACAGAAAAGCTTTCAGCCATCACAAGTTGTATATCTCACCCAACTTTTTCTTCCACTAGGCTTTTTATCTCTTCTTTCACCCTTAATGCTCATTTTTGCCCTACCTGATTTAGGCATTAACTTACTCAGTAACAATGAACAGCTTCATCAAATATATTACCAATACAGTTCATCCATTACTCCTTTTATTTTTATCTCAGCAATCTATTCAAGTAAATTACTTATTCAAAAATCAGCAAAGTTTTCAAAAATTATATTTGCATATTTGGCAATAAGTTCAATTTATGGAGCATATCTCTACGGACCATTGCCCGGAACAAAAGCTCCCAACCTAAACATGTTCACAGTCAATCTAGAAAACAAAAACATAATTGATAATTTCATTGCCAACATTCCTAATGAATACAGTATTGCTGCCACTAACAATATCGGTTCTCACCTAACTCACAGACAAAAGCTCTACACAATACCTGTTGGAATAGGTGATGCAGATATGATCATTTTTCTTTTAAATGACCCTTACGCACAGCCATCGCTTGCTGCTCAAATTGAAATGGCTAAGCAAATGGAAAACAATAAAAGTTATGTGCAGATCTTTAAAAATGGAGATTTCGTTGTTTTTCAAAAAGCAAATCTTTATTTAAAGAAATTTCCAAAAATTAATCAGGCAAAACTATTTCCTTTTTCAATCCCTGCATTAATAAACAGAGAATACCAATCAAGCAATATTCAAATAGAAAGCCAACTGTCTGAGAGCAACTTGTTTACCAGTAGCATTGTTTCATATGAGTCTGACGGGCTAAAAATATACGCCTTATTAAATGTTCCTAAAATTAATAAGCCTCAAAATGGGTACCCTGTAATAATTTTTAATCATGGATATATTAATCCAGCCGAATATAGCACGGAAAATTCATATACTCCTCTTGCCAACTACTTCTCATCAAATGGATTCATTGTAATTAAATCTGATTTCCGGGGAAACGGAAATTCAGCAATAGACAATAAGCCGCTTATGCGCTTTGCCTATCCAATAGATGTGCTAAATTTACTTACATCAATTAATTCAATTAAAGAAGCTGATCCTAATAATGTTTACCTTTGGGGACATTCTATGGGAGGGGAAGTTACCTTAAAAACGCTTGAAATCGCTTCTAAAAATAATAGTTTGAAATCAAAGATTAAAGCAGCTGTTGTCTGGGCTCCGGTTAGCAATACTATTGAATGGTTTAGCTCGTCAAATCTTAGAAATCTTCCCGAATCAAGCTTAAGACCTTTTCCATACAGCCAGACCTTTAAGCTAATGGGTCAGGCAAACAGCAAGTCGGAAATTTGGCAAAGCGTTTCACCTTTATCCTATCTTCAAAACATTAATGCTCCTATCCTGATTCAACACGGAACGGCTGATCAATCCGTCCCATATACATGGTCTGTAGAACTAGATAATTCTTTAAAAAAGTTAAATAAAAACTCCCGTTTAATTCTTTATCAGGACAACGATCATAACCTGTCTGCAAACAGAGAAGAAATTCTTAAAGATACCTTGAATTTCCTAAGGAGCCATTGAAATTGAGTGCCAATATAATCTAGAATCAATGTATGGTTAACGTTAGAAAAGCCAACGGCGAAGTAGAACCATTTAGCGATTCCAAAGTAAGAGACTCCATCTTAAGAGCAGGTATTAGCAAAGAAGTTGCAGAGGAAATATTAAACCACGTTAAAAGAAGATTATACGACAATATCCCTACATCAGAGATTTATACCTACGTTACCGAATATCTCGGACCAACACCAAGTAAAGCAAAGTACAGTCTCAAAAGAGCCATCATGGAGCTGGGTCCAACCGGATTTCCTTTCGAAGGCTACGTTTCTGAAATATTAAAATTAGAAGGCTACAAAACAGAGGTCGGTTCCATACTTTCCGGTAAATGTGTCCAACATGAAGTTGATGTTCTTGCCGAAAAAGAAGGCAAAAAAATTATGATTGAAGCAAAGTTTCACAATGATGTTGGAATAAAAACAGAGCTTCATGTTTCTTTGTACACAAAATCAAGATTTGAGGATGTTAAAGACCGCTATGGCTTAGATGAAGCTTGGATCGTTACTAACACTAAAGTGTCAATCGATGCTGTGTCATTCGCGCAATGCTCAGGAATGAAGGTTATTAGTTGGAGCTATCCCGAGAACGAAGGCATAAGAGATTTGGTCGAGAAATGGAAACTCCATCCTATTACTGCTTTATCCAGTTTATCCCAATCTCAAAAGCAAATGTTAATGCAACAAGGCAGCGTACTTTGCAAAAATGTTTATGAAAAAAGCTCAATTCTAGACGTTTTAAATATTCCTTCAGATAAAAAAGCAGAGGTAGTTGAGGAAGCGAGAAGTATTTGCAACGGAGAGATTACTGGGCAAGCTTAGATCTTTCATATCTGTCGGCAAGATATCCGTTAGGAACAGTCGTAAGTTTATCCGCATATAATAAAAAACCGTTTCTTATTGTGTGATCTCCGAATTTATCATTAAGCTTATCGATTGTGCTTGTAATTTTGTCTTTTTTATCCTCCATGTCAAAAAGGGACAAAGTTAGTTTTTGCTTGTCTTCAAGACTAGATACCCAAATATGAATCTGCCTAACATATTTCTGATTTTTAAAATCTTCTTCTATTAGAGAAAATGCCAGATTGTAAATTTCACTTCCCGAATCAGCATATTCTTTAAAAGTTTTCCTCGCTCGAACATAGCTTGAGCCGTTTAAACCTAAACCAATTGTTTTTCCTTTCTTACCCAGTCTTCTGAGTTTAATTCCTACTTCCTCACATAGTTCATAAAGATTTTGTAAAACTATTCTTTTGTCTGATTCATTTCTGGGAAGACAATAGCTTCTACCGACAGATTTTACCTCCTGAGGTTGAGTGTAAGGAATAACCTCGCTTTCATCTATTCCTAAACCAATACTTTTAAGAAAATGACCCTCAATATTTCCAAACTCTCTAACTAAAAGGTCTAGAGATGCATTGCGAAGCTGAATTAAATTATTAATCCCAATGTCATTTAGTCTTCTTCTAATTCTTTCTCCTATTCCGCAAATATCCGTTAACTCTAATGTTTTGTAAATCTTTACGATATCTTCCTGTTTTATTTCAGCTAGTCCGTTGGGCTTATTAAGTCCTGAAGCAAGTTTGGCTAAAAGCTTATTATGGGAAATCCCGAAAGAAGCAGTTATATATTCACCGATTTCATCTCTAATCCTTCCTTTTATTATTTTTACAAGGTTTGATGTTCCACCAAATAAATTTACGGTTAAAGTTACATCCATAAAAACTTCGTCTATGGAAAATAATTCGGTAAAAGGGGAGTAGTCTTTGCAAATATCCAAAAACTTTTTGGAGATATCAAAATATTTATTAAAATCCGCAGCAACTAGTATTAATTCGGGACAAGTTTTTAAAGCCTCATAGCTTCTAGATCCTGTTTTTATACCCAAACGTTTTGCTTCCCGGCTAGAGGCAATTATGCAAGTTCTACTATTGGCAGCAGTAACTCCCATTGGCTTGTTACGCACTTCCGGACGATATTGCTGCTCAACGCTAGCAAAGAAGGAATCAAAGTCTATATGGAGAATTATTTTGGCAGCCATAAGACCATATTAGTAGAAAAATATCCGAAAGAAAAGAGAACAAAATACGACAAAGTATTTCAGCCTGAACAACATATCATATTCAATCTTGACAAAATAATTAAAAGAATATAAAACATTAACCTATGGGAATCGTAGATCCTACAATAACAGGAGGTGGGCCAGAGAGCAGGCCAGGCAAAACAAGTGTTCTCGCTCTAACCAGCGACGAAATTAGAAACGCTGGTTTTCGCAAAGTCGAATCAAATGAAAGAGTAATCGAAGAGATCGCATCAGAAATTAAAGATTACATCTTTGGACAAGACCTTGCATGTGAACAACTAGCCTTAGCTATAGTAAGAGCCAAGGCAGGATTTGCTAACCCAAATAAACCTAAATCTACGATTGCATTTCTAGGCCCAACTGGAGTCGGAAAAACAGAAACAGCAAAAGCTTTGTCAAAACAAGTTTATGGAAATGATTGGCAAAGCAGATTTTTGAGAATTGATTGTTCCCAGTTAGCCCTTCCTCAATCAATAACAAAACTTTCAGGATCAGATCCTTCATACATTGGGTATGGAGACAAAAACATGCTCTTCGATGCAGAAAAACTAGATAAGGGAATGGTTATCGATTTTGACGAGATTGAAAAAGCAGATCCATCAATATGGAGATGGTTGCTACCAGTAATGGACGAAGGACAAGCAACAACAGTATTGCCGATAAAAAGCGATAATCCCTTGTTACCAAGAGGAGAAATTGGAACATTAAATTTCCGAAATTCCTGGCTAGTATTTACTTCAAACGTTGGCGCAAAAGAGATTTATGATGCAACTAACGGAATTCCTTTTGGGTTTTCTCCAGAAAACACTACTCAAGAAGTTACCACAATAGGCAAGAAAGAATTAAGGAAAAAATTTGGAAGCATGCCTGAATTCATAGATAGATTTGGTGATATAGTAGTGTTCAATGAGCTAAGAATGGATTCCTACGTTAGGATTTTCGACAAATATCTTGAACATCTAAACGAAACTCAAAAAAGAGTTATTCTTACAGTTACAAAAGAACTAAGAGAATTTTTAATTGAAAAGGCCGTAGGATCAGGAGAACAAGGAGCAAGAAAAATAGGCAGGATAATAGATGGGGATTTAACGTCAAGAGCATCGGAGATTATTGTTTCAGGTGTACTAAGAGGAAATGCAATTTTGGTTGGAGATATTGAGGACGGAGAAATAATATTTTGGACTTCGGACGTTGCGCCAACTCCCAACTCAATTCCTAGCAATCAATCTTATACCAATCTAAAGCCTCATATTTTACTGGCAGGCGCAAGGACTTAGGAAGTTGCTTAGATACCGTAATAAGCAAGGGAACCATTACCAACTCTTGTTCTATGCAAAGCATAGATAAATGATTGACATTGCATTCTCCCCGGAATTGTAGAAAAAGCGGCTGTAAACCCATCCTGTGTCAAAATATCAATAACTCTTTGGTTTTGGGAACCATATGGATAAGTAAAGATATTTCCTGATCTTCCTAAGTGATCTTGAAGCTGCTTACTAGCTGTTTGAATTTCAGACCTAACTTTATCTTCTGACGCACCAGCTAAAGAAATATGAGACCAAGTATGGTTATATGCATAAAATCTGCCGCTATCTACCATTGATTTTAAATCATTCCAGGAGAGCCAATCAGGATTTTCCATTAACCCTGTAGCTATCATAATGTTTGCGGTCAATCCATACTTCTGAATAATTGGAAAGCCATAAGTAAAATTATCCTTATACCCATCGTCCATTGTTATTACAATCGGCTTAGAAGGTAATCCTGAACGATTTTTTAAATCATTCGCCAATTGTTCTGCCGAAATTGATGTGTATCCTTGAGAAACTAAATATGCCATTTGCTGATCAAAAACTCCGCTGTCTACAGTCAAGGCAGTTTGCCCCTTTTCCTTGGCTAATGACTCCGGCTGTATATGGTGATACATAAGAACAGGCACATTAACACAGTAGTCATTCGGGTTTATCTTCTCAGTTGTGGAATCTGTAGTCTGCTTTAAAGAATCAGTAGGAATAACATAGGGAGCAATTTTTTTAATTATGGCATCTCTCTCAACATTATTTGTATAGGGAAGACTAAGATAGGGAGATATGTATTGTTTTTCAAGCTCTTTCCCTGCGGAAATAAGTCTTGGACTGATAAAATAAAGGGAAATAAAGGTTATTACCAGACCAAACAATAATCCTGCGATGAAATTTGGCTTAAGGGATTTCACGACACCTAATTATACCAAAGATCAGATAAGTATATTAAAAAGTGCTAAAATAAGGCCATGAATTTAGCACATCGGCTTAGACCTCAAAATTTGGATGAATTTGTTGGACAAGACCACTTAGTAGGTAAAAATGGAATTGTCCGAAAAATGATTGAAGCAAAATCCGATTTTTCAATTATCTTCTGGGGTCCTCCGGGAACAGGAAAAACAACGCTTGCACAAATAATTGCTAATGAGTTAAAGGCGGATTTCCACTATTTAGAAGCTGTTACTACCGGGAAAGGCGACCTTTTAAAAGTTGTTGAAAAAGCTGAGGAAAATCAAAAGAAAAATATTAAGACCCTGCTTTTTATTGACGAAATACACAGATGGAATAAAGCTCAGCAAGATGCTCTTTTGCCACAGGTGGAAACCGGATTAATAACCTTAATTGGAGCAACTACGGAAAACCCTTCCTTTGAGGTAATTAGCGCTTTGCTTTCCCGTTCTAAAATTTTAGTTTTAAATGCATTGGGCATGCAAGACATGCAAAAAATTCTGAATAGAGCACTAACAAACAAAGAGAGGGGATTGGGAAAGTATAAGAAGTCCATAAAAGATGATGCAAAAGAACTTTTAGTTAGACTCAGCGGAGGAGATGCCAGAATTCTCTTGAACGCATTGGAAATTGCCGTAACAACATACAAAGACAAGGAAATCTCAACTAAAACTGTTCAGGATGTTTTTCAAACTAAATCTGCCGGGCTTTACGATAAAAAGGCAGATGAACATTACAATATAATCAGCGCTTTTATTAAATCTATGAGGGGAAGTGATGTGGATGCTGCTTTGTACTACTTAATGCGTATGTTGGAAAATGGGGAAGACCCAAAATTTATTGCCCGCAGAATGATAATTTTTGCCGCGGAAGATATTGGAATGGCTGATAGAGGAGCTCTAATACAAGCAAACGGAGCATTTGAATCTGTTCATAAAATAGGAATGCCGGAAGCACAATTAATTCTTGCTTATGTTGTAATCTACCTGGCAAAAGCCCCAAAAAGCAGAGATGTTCCAAATGCTATGGGAAAGGCAAAACAAGCAGTTTATGAATTTCCCAATGAACCTGTTCCTCTTCATCTAAGAAATGCACCGACAAAGCTAATGAAAGGACTCGGTTATGCTAAAGACTATAAATGGTCAGATAAATATGTTGGACCAACTAAGGGTCAGTCATTTCTGCCGGAAAAATTAAAAAATAAGAAGTTTTATGAAGATATTAAGAAGTAGGATCTGCTTTAACCTCGGCAGCAGGAATTAACACTGCCGAAAGACCTTCTCTAAAAAAACTATTCCACTGATCCGGAGCCACTCCCTCCTGAGTTAAGTTTTTACTAATTCCAGGTTCTTGCTCAACAGACGGGTCTAGTGGGACAAATGATACTGTGCCTTCCCAAGCTGATTCATTTGGATTATCAGGAGAAATAATTTTTAGCCTGTCTCCATTTTTCAGGTAGCGGAGGTTTTCAAATGAAGCTGGTTCGCTTTGATCTCCAATATCGAGAGTAAACCCGCTTCTAGCAACACCAGGTTCGCTATAGTAGAAAAGATTACCTTTGTAAACTCTTGGCGTCTCTGCGCTGTTCAAAACTTCACCTTCAGCCTCTTCTATTCCCATGACAAAATAATACTCCTTGAAGGTAGAAATGTCTAGAGGACTCTTAACAAGGACTAATTATTTTTTATTTGGTTTAAAATCCAGAGCTAGGGAATTAATACAAAATCTTTTTCCTGTTGTCTCTGTGGGTCCATCGTCAAAGACATGACCCAGGTGCGCTCCGCATGTCCTACACACAACCTCAGTTCTATGCATTCCCAGGGAATAATCGTCTTTTGCTTCAATATTTTCATTCACAACCGGCTTATCAAAAGACGGCCAGCCTGTTTTGGAATCAAACTTAGAGTCAGAGGAAAAAAGAGGAGTCCCGCAAACAACACAGCTATACATTCCAGGTTCTTTGTTATTTGTATATTTTCCGGAAAATGGAGGCTCAGTTCCTTTTAAAAAACAAATATTAAATTGTTCTTCTGTTAACTTTTTCTTTTTTTCTTCGATTAATCTTTTATCCATGTATATTAAATTTATCTAATGTATTCGTCTTTTAAATCACCATTGAACTCTTTAATAAGTTTTGTAATCTTTGGATCAATTACCAGGCTGCAATATTGATTAACATATTTATTGTTTTCGTAATAATTCTGATGATACTCCTCGGCAGTATAAAATCTATCAAGAGGAAAAATTTCAGTCACAGATGGATCTCTGTATTTTCCGGATTTGTCTATTTCTTTTTTTGAGTCTTCTGCTTTTTGTTTTTGATCTTTATCAAGATAAAATATTGCTGATCTATATTGAGTGCCTACATCTGATCCCTGTCTATTTTTAGTGGTCGGATCGTGAGTTGCCCAGAAAATCTTAAGAAGTTTTTCAAAAGAAATTATACGGGGGTCAAACTTTATTTCCACCGCTTCCGCATATCCTGTTTCTCCCGTTGAAACCTCCTCATAAGTAGGATTTTTTGTTTTTCCACCAGCATACCCTGAAATCACAGAAACAACCCCTTTTATTCTTTTAAAAATTGCCTCCGTGCACCAAAAACAACCCCCTGCAAACACTATGGTTTTGATGTTTTCCATACCATAATTATACTCCCGTTGAGCAAATCTGAAGCTATTTCTTAACACTATATGGCTTTGTAAAGTGAACTAAAACATGCTGAGGTATTTGATCTTCTAATGTTGCACTGAAAATCTCCGTTCTGATATGACTATCTGTATTTCCGTCCTGAAGAACTACGGAGTTAGTTTGAAAACCACCATTCTCATGTGTCTTTATTGGCATGCCTGCAGGAGAAACTGCCATAGAAAGAATTCCTGTTACACCATTAAGCTTTAATCTTGAGGAAGTTTCGGCAATCCACAAAATCTTTTTTTCACTTTGAGGTATTGGACTTTCAAGATATTCGTCCACTGCAGACCTATTATGATTTTCAGCTTGCAAGCCGGAAATTACCATAGGCTCAGAACTTGGAGGAATCCATGATCTTGAATCAGGATTTATTTTTAATTCAATTCCAGCTAAAAGATCTTCTCCATAGCCATCAATGCAATACCAATATCTCCAATCCTGACCTTCAATACCGGAGATTTGAATTTTTGAACCAATTATGTCTCTTAATTCATTGTTCATAGCGATCTTTTTATTCCAGAAATATAAATTAAAAAAATCAGTCCCCTCTGGCAAAAGGATTGGTCTTTTGGAATAATTCTTGACTATAACTTTTGCCTCTATATTTTCTCCGGAGACAAATCCCGTATTGGAAATCCACAATCCTGGATTTTCGGTAACTTCTAGTCCCAGCTGTGCAAATCTGCTCCTTGTATGTCCTTCTGCGTGATCCAGTGCATAGCTTGCAAGTCCGGTTTCAAGTAAGTTGGAATCAATAAAAGGTGGCATGTCCTTTGGAAAACTCACAGGAACTAAAGTTGGCTCATTAGGATAAATTACAATGTTTTCAGCCGATGCAATATCAGGACTAAAATGAAACGTGTTTCCAAATTTCCTTTTAGTCTGTTCGCTCCAATTTTTCCTTAGTTCTCTGAGTTGTTCTCCTGATATTTCCGGTTTCATGGACATAAATAATACCAGAATTAGTTTTAAATTGCAATGCTATAGGATAGTATATTGCTTTTGGTGTCTCTACAAAATTTTATTACTTTCTTATCAAATGATTATTATTTTAATTTTAAATTTTTTGTGTTAACATACGACCATGACAATCGAAACACAATGGAGAATGGGAAAGATACCTTTATCCAGAAAGGCGATCGCTAGTCCGAACGATGTATTCGTGGATAGAACTGTCGTTGGTAATTGGAGCCTAACTCATACCGCATCAATTGTGGATGGGGATCATATTACTGCTATGACATTAGACATAAAAGATGGCAGCCAAATTTATTCCAGCACTAGAACTTTGGCGAAAGATGAGATAAATAACGGATCTCCCGTAAGAATATTCCATCCTATTTTTTTAAGTGTGGTAAGAGGATTTAGCTGGAGAGAAGACAAATGAAAACATTCAAACATGAAAAACAAAAAAGAATTATCACCAAAACAAAGTGAAGAGCTACTTAAATCATTGAAATCCCGCTTTGAGAAAAACATGAATCTCCATAAGGGTATTGCATGGGACAAAATACAAGCAAAGCTGAAAGCTAATACTGAAGAATTGTGGTCGCTTGGTGAAATGGAAAAAACTGGAGGAGAACCGGATGTTATTGGTCAAGATAAAAAAACAGGTGAATATATTTTTTGCGATTGCTCACCAGAAAGTCCTATTGGTCGTAGAAATGTTTGTTACGACCATGAAGGGCAAAGCGAAAGAGAAAAGCAGGGTATCCATCCGACAGGTAATGCTGTTGATATGGCAGTTGCGATGGGCATTGAGTTGTTATCTGAAGAACAATATCGTGAACTGCAGAAACTTGGAAAATTCGACACTAAAACCTCAAGCTGGATAAGAACACCATCTAATATTAGAAGACTAGGTGGAGCACTCTTTGTTGATCGACGTTTCGACCATGTCTTCGTGTATCACAATACTGCACCTACTTTTTATGCCGTACGGGGATTCCGCGGCTTTCTGAAGATCTAAGCACTGATCTTTCTGAAGCTCTGTTTCACCTATCCTTTCAGGAAATAGATTTCTACAAAGACATTTTTGTGATGTTTTAAATTCCTACGAACTCAGTTCTTTGTCAATTGTAGTAAAAAATAGTTTAGTAAATTCAATTTTATCTTCAGCAAATTGCTTGGATTCTCCAAGGTTTAATTGATTTAAAATAGTAAGCCTTTTGATTTTGTATTTATCTTTTGCATCTTTTAGGCTTAACCTTCTTTCTCCCGCTGACATAAACCCTCTGGCAATTCCAACTGCCCCAAGCATATCTAATAAATCACAATCTTGAACAATCTTAGCCTCAATTGATTCTGGTTTATTTAGAAAATCAGAATGTTTAGAAATGCAGTATCTAACTTGGGTTACTTCATCTTCCGTAAAATCTGTTAAATAATTTTTGGTAGATTCGAGGTCATTTTTTGTTAATTCATGAAGCATTATTGAGGCTTCTATTATTTTCCAATTACCTTTTACGATTGAATTTATTCTTTTGGCATAACTTAGAAGCCTTTCTATATGGCTAAAATCATGTGATCCAAAAAGTTTATCTTTGTCTATATTTACCGACATTTAAATTAAAAATGAAGAAATTGAGGGTGGAAGACGGGTGCTGCCCCCGCGACCTCCAGGTCCACAACCTGGCGTTCTACTGTTGAACTACATCCACCATGTATGTCTTACGTAATATGCGCGCTTGGCGGGAATCGAACCCACAACCTACTCCTTAGAAGGGAGTTGCTCTATCCGTTGAGCTACAAGCGCATGATGGTATTTTACCATTTTACCTCAGGAAATTAAAGTTATGCAGTTTTTACTTAGTTGTGGTTTGAGCTGGTGACCGTACTTTGCTCGAACCTAAGACCTCTTATCGAGCCTAGTTTGGAACTCCAGCTTCGTACTCTTAAAGAACACATTGGTGTTAAATCTTTCGCAACTATATCTAGTTAACACTCCCATATTTTACCCCACTAACACCTATCTATACAAGGTTATTTCTGTAACTTTCTGTGACTTGTGCTGCTCTCGAGTAAGATGTATTGTATAATACCTACAACCTACATTAAAGAGTTTTCTTAATTGTAGGAATTATTGTAGTTTTTCGGCCCTTAAATTTTATGAAAGATAAAAGTCAAAAAAAGAAAGCTCAACCAAGAATGACCGTCTTCGGGACAGCTCCGGTTAGTTCCCGTGGCCAGATTGTTATTCCTGCTAAGCTCAGGAAGGCACAGAATATTGACCCTGGGGACACGCTCATTTTTACCGGCAATCCTGATGCCGGTTACTTCTATGTCCTTAACGCCAACTCCTTTAAGGGTTTTACTGATGATCTAAACAAACTAGTATTCAACAATAAACCTGAAAAAGCTCCTGAAGAGAAAAAGAACAAATAGTCTATTTGAAGAAGTAGCGGATAATCAGGTCTACCAGGATCATTGCCACTGAAGCTGCCAGACTCACCTTTACCGCCAATGTGTTTACTTTGACTTTCAGATCGCTTACATCTGCCTGCAGATGGCAGAGATGATTTTCTTTAATGTCCTGCAGTTCTTTTTGGACATACCCGAGTCCGCCGTTAACCCGTTCTTCGAGTTTGGCTACCCGCTCAAGGATTCTGATTGTATCAACCGGTGTTTCGTTCATAAGCAGTTAATCTTCTATATACCTACTTTCGGTAAACCATTTTCTGGCTGTATTCACAATAACTGACCAGAAGGCAACAACCAGAGGTGTCCATTGGCCGAAATCTATGTTGGGAATTTGCTCGGTCAAATAGGTCAGTGCCGCTCCGAGTAAAGCTATTCCGAAGCCTGTACCGAGCTTTTTGAGATCATCCAGCGTTAGTTGATATTTTGGACTGGTAACTATCATACTCCGTCACCTCCTTTATGCAGTTTGTTACTTAGATACTGAACAATGAGCGAGAAAATCAGTTGAGGAGTAAGAGTCAGCGTTCCTTTTCGGCAAGCTTCGATCTGGCTCTTATACAGTTGAGCATCGTTGAGAGCCCGTCCTTTAGCTTTGTTAGCCTCATCGAGCTCGTCCTCCAGTACCCCTATACGAGCCTGGGCCAAGGGGAGGGCATCTGAGCCGTGTTTGAGCTGTTTATTTAATGCGTCGATCAGGGCTTTGTAGTACTTTTCCCTCTCTAGCAAATCCTTTTCGAGTCTGCCAACTTGTTCAACTCTATTGGTTATCTCTTGGTTGGCTTTACTGAGTTCAATAGACTTCTCATTTAGCTTGTTAGATAGGTCAGTTTCCCTACTTTTATACCCTCCGACAACACTCTTAATTCTGTCGCTTGGGGTAGTATTAGGGTCGTCTGCGATCTCTAGAATCTTGAGTGTATCAGCCCATTTGGTTGCTGAAGAAACTACTTGTTCGTACTTGGCTCGCCATTCGGGTGTGTTTGGCACCAAACAGCCTTCAGGAGCGGAGGTTGTGCCTTTTTCTTTCTTATACTTCCTGAGTTCATCAAAGAACTCCTGAGGGTTAATTGCTCCAAAATATCCGTTGTTATAGTTATCACTTGAAAATTTACCGTTTGAGATTTGACCTCGCTTCACTGTTAGGTGCAGATGACTACCAGTACTATTGCCGGTATTGTCACTAATGGCCATCGCGTTGCCTTCGTTTTTATTCTCAAAACTCTCAATAGACTTACAGTGCGCGTAAGTTAATTTATAAGTGTTATAAAGTTGTACGATTACTTCAAAGTACAAACCGAAGCCATCATTTCCTTCGTTACCTTGCGCATAAAATTTAGATGCCCAGGAAGAGAGAATGTTTCGGAAGCCTTGTGGGGTATCGGGAAATTTTGTTTTTAAATCCCAACCATTATGTCCTTTGAGTCCAAACCGAGCATAGTCTGCAGGACTTTCTCCAAAGCCTTGGTTTAGTTCAAATGGTTCTATTGGTCTTGTTATATCTGCCATAGCTGTTTATCTATAAATCAAACTCTTAATACTCTGATTGTCTGTGGAGTTGGGCCCATTCTTCAATGGAATTAGTGTTGATTTCTGTTCATCATTATCAATTTCCTGAGGAATACCACCGGGAAGAGTTGTCTTTAATAAGCGCTGTAAGTCGCTGGCATTAAAGGTGATGCTGCTTTGAAACAGCGATGCTTCTTTGGGGTCATCCTTCATTAAAAGCGGAACAACTTGCGGGGTTAGTTTTTCTGCTTCTTCATTCCATCTGAGTGCCATTTGCTGGGCACCCTGCATGTCACCTGCCTCTATAAGCTTCTTCATTTGCAGACGAGTAGTGTTGTAGCCTACTTCTGCTTCATATTTGATATCCCAGGCTCTACGTTGCTTCTCACCGCCTTGGGTTCGATAGAAACGATCCATTGTCAGTCCCAGGACATCAGCTGGGCTAAGAAGCTCTCTGGCCAAGCTGCCAGTTAATCCATAAACTGCGTGGGTCAACTTCATGGGACTTATTCCCAAGGCGCGGCCGATGGTGATTGCCAAATCAGGTGTTCTGCTATCGTATTGCTCTGACGGGGCGACCTTTTCCAGTTTTCTTGGGACCACCGGGAATCCAGTAAAGAAGTTTGTGTTTGTCGCTATTTCCAGAGGAGTACGAATAATGGGTGGCAGGGCTCCGGAGAAGAAGGCTTGAGCAGACAATTCACCATCTCTTGTAAATGGAACGGGAGCTAACTGGCTCATCCACTCTAGGCCGAGCTTGAAGAGGTTCTGAGGTTCCTGCTTACGAACATACTCAAACGAGTACATCAGAGGGTTGAAGAAAATCGTTCCAACATCCCCCTTGGGAATCTGGATCACTTTTGGAACCTTATTACCATCCTCATCTTTATCTTCACCGACAATAATAATGAAGTAGGTATCCTTTGCCCACTGTGGAATGTCATCCCATAACTCCTCATGATTCATGACGTTATAGAAATAAGTAGCAATGCCCGGAAGAACAGTTAAGGCCAGAGCTCTGGCAGCAGTTCGGACAGGATTATCCTTCATTATGCGGGTGACATTTAGCAAGCCTTGCCATCGTGCGTTTACAAACGGAACCCACATATTAATCAATCGGGCTTCTACTCCCGCCTTGGCGAAATCTACAGTTACATTTCTGGCTTCAAAAGCCGCTTCTAAGGGAGTTGCGCCTTTACTGAGGGCTTTTTTGTATATGCCAAGTCTCGGCGCCAGTTCTATGGCTTCGGAGAAGTTACTGATTAGCTCGAAAGGGTTAATAACAGCTTTTGTCCGCTCCATCCACTTTGGTCTGAATAGCTGATCCGATGCAACAGCAAGACCTTTACTTGATTCGATAAAGCTACCGTAACCGCCTTGGTTACGCATAAATTCGTCATAAGCTTTCGATTCCCACTTAAAGGCAGAACGTAGTCCGTCTTTAAATCCTGACAGCCATACTGCCGGATTAAATCCATATTTGGAAACCAAGGTCGCTGTTTGAAAATCGCGGACCGCATTGGACAGGGTGAAAGGGAAATACAAACTTGTTGTTCCAGCTTTAAATGCTTTCGAAGACATCATCACTAATTTACCAATCAAACCTGATTCTGCTGGACTCATGGCGTGCATAGCTTCAGATAATTCTTTTGGTACAGCCCAGCGCGTTACCTTACCTCCGATAAACACGCTAATTGATTCCCAATCTTGAGTAGTGTTTTCTTTATTTGATAGAAATCTGATCAGTCCTTTTGTCGCATCTGGATGAGTTTTTCGCAGTTCTACCAACTTTAAAGCAACTTTATTTCGTTCTACGAGACTAACCGCCTTCGTTAAATTATCGACTATTGAGAGGAACGGATCTCTAATTACTTTGTCGGTTCCCTCAAGCGCACTTACAACTCCTTGTTTGCTTACGGAGAAAGTTTCAGAGCCGACCACCATCTTGTCGGCTTCCTCTAGGGTGGGGATGTATTCCAGAACATGGAAAGGTAACCAG
>JAMCTK010000062.1 GCA_023381035.1 Patescibacteria group bacterium | reverse complement strand
AAATCAACCGGATCCTCGCTCATTCTTTTTTGCGATAATCGTAACAAGAGAATTGCCAAAACTTTTTTGGTATTCTATTGTACCTGGTTGTTTGCCTGGAATTGATTTATCAGGGTGATTAAAAGCCTTTGCGGCTAACTCTTGAGTTAACCCCCTCTGTCCCAGTCTCTCTAAAGCATGGTTTGTCCAAATCGCTCCACCAAAATATTGCTGATTACTCATATAAAGACTTAATCATTGATAAAAAATGCGATACTCACTCTCGAGGTAATCACATTCGTTCCCGGCTGAATATTTGTCCCACTTGCTGCGGATCCGGTTGATTTTTCCATTAGAACCGGTAGTGGTCTTATTTCCGGTTGTTCAATTTCTTTTATCGATGCAATTTTCCCAAGTTTAAATCCGCCTGCTTTAGCCAAGCTTTCCGCTTTCTTTTTTGCTTGCTCAACGGCTTTATTCCTTGCCTCATCTTTATACTTTTCCTCATTGTCTATTGTCTGATTTACCCCGCCAACATTTATTCCAAGCCCTGTTAATTTGTCAATTGCCGCATTTATTTTGTTTAAATCTGATGATTTTACTGTCGTTTGAATATTTATATTGTATCCAATAATATTTCTACCCGATGAATAATCATATTCTGGATTGATATAATAGCCCGTTGTCTTAATATTATTTTTGGGAATTCCAATTTGGGTTAAAAGAGAAATCGCCTCATCTGATTTTTGGTTTCCTTTGTTTTGGGCATCTTTTTGGGTATTGCCTGTTTCATTGATTGTAAATTCTGTTTGAAAAGAGTTCGGCGAGATATTTACTGTTCCAACCCCCTCTGTTTCAAATGTCCTCTTAGGATTCTGTTCGTTTATAGAGATTGAAATTGGGCCAATCAGCTTCCCGTAAATAAAAACGCCAAGTATTAAGATTAAGACAGTAAAAAGAGGCTGAATAAGATATCTCGTGTAGTTAAATCTCATACTAGATTTATTATAAACAAACCAGAAGAGGTGTCAAGGGTCGCTACATTTTGAAGAAATGCGTTACATTTTGAAGAAATGCGTTACATTTTTCTTCCGCCGAAAACAAAATCCGTTGCTTTTCCGGCAACGCCAATCCCAACGTGGGTAAAACCTGGATTTAACTGGTTTGCATTATGTCCCGGGCTCGTTCCATATGCTTTTTCGATTAAATCCGTAGGAGATAGGTCATATCCATAGCTTGAATTTTCACCCAAGCTCCAAAATCCCAGAACCTTAAATCCATTCTGATTATTTACAAAATTATTGAACCCCGCGTGGTCATCCATTGCGCCGTTCCTTGCAAATAAATCCGCTCTACTCTGGGCAAAACTGCCCAAATTGCTATCCCAGGAAAGTGCTACTACTCCATTCTTTTGTCGATAAGCATTTAAGGCATCAAGAAGGTTTTGTGCTGAGATTGAAGGCAGACTACTAGCCGGTTGTGGAGTTGTAGTTGGTATAGGGGTTGGTGTATTTGTAGGATAAACCTGTTGAACTAAAGTTGGTGCAGGTGTTATTTTCGTTATGGGTGTCGGTATAGGTGTTGCAGTAGCGCTGATTTTAGTTTTATTTTGATTTGTCGAAATAGATACCGATTTGTTTGAAGTGATTCGGGAAATAGAAAAGTTTTTCTTTGATTTTGCTTCAACTCTATTATGAATAACAGCACTTGCTTCAACTTTGGTTTTCAAGTTCTTTGAAATTGCTTGTACTCTGATAAATGAGGAAACAACAAGAAGAATACCAAGAAAAGAAATTACTTTTGCGTAGTTGGAAACTCGGAATTTTCGTGGTCTAATTTTGACAAAAACTTTTTTGTTAAAAACCTTTTTTCTAAAAATTTTAATATTCATTAGACGCGAAAAAGGATTGTACCACACTTTTTAAAATTTTTCCCTGATATAAAATTTTCTTACATAAAGCTTCAAGAACACTCCGATTAAATCGGAGATGAATTGAAACTGTTAAACATCTTCCTTTAGAGGCAAAGTCTTTAGCTTTGCTCAAGAAAGATGTTACATTTCATTTGTTTACATTCTATCTCCACCGAAAATTAAATCTACACCAAGTCCGCTTACTCCGATTCCTACGTTTGACCATTTAGAGTTTAATTGATTATTATTGTGTCCTTCATCCGCTGCAAATATCCACTCTATTAGATGGACGCCAATCAGTTTAAATCCAAATGCCGAATTTTCTCCTAATCCGTAAAATCCCAGCTGCCTAAATCCGTCCTGATTGTTTAAAAAATTGTTAAATCCCTGGTGTTCATCTGTCGTTCCCATTTTGGCAAACTCCTCTGCTCTGCTTTGCGCGTAGGTTGCCAGCTTATCATCCCAGGCCAATGCTCCCTTCCCATTTCTTTGCCGATAAGCGTTTAGGGCATCAAGTATTTCCTGCGGGGTTGCCATTCTCGTATCGTCACCCACTTTTATTGTCCAGGTATGCTTAGATAATTGTTTAGCTACTCCCCAATCTCCTGGAGCTTCCTGCCGGTAGGAAGGGCTAGCTTTTGGGGTTACTTCTATGCTTCTATTTTTAGATGGCAAAGTAACTGTTGGACTTAAAGTAGGTTTAGTAAATGTTTTTTGGGTAACAGATTTGGTATCCTGATTTTTAGTTTGGATAAAATCAATCGGAATGGATTTGTCGCAGCAAAAAAGGGAAAGGTATCCTGCTTTTTTCTCCTTCAGATCTTTTAAATAAGGATTTAACCATCAGTTTCTAATTATATACTCGTTTAACTCGAGCTTACAACTCTCGTTAATCGATTATGTATTCAAAATACTATATAATAGAAAGTTACAAACCAGAGTATTTTGAGTATAGCAAACTACTCCTTGTTTAAAAAAATCAAAGAAGATAAGAAATTTAGCTAGATGACCCTCTTTTTCTCAAGTGTGTCAGTAACATCGTTTGTATCCAAATAAAATTTATCTGGAAATTCTCTTTTACCCATTCAAGTTCATTTTTTTGGCACATCGGGCGCTTCACTTAACGCTTTTACAATATCATCTTTTGTTGCCGGAAAGATAACATACTCATTTAGATGGGCCATAAGTTGTCCCAATTTCTCAGCACTTTTTAAATCCATTATCACCCTTACCATAACCCAATTATGCTAATTTATTGGCAAAAGGAAGTTATAAGGTAGTAAGTGGATTGTAAGATTTTAAAAGGGCTACTTAGCTTCTTTAATGTCTTTTCGAAGTTCATCTTTCAGATCATCTGCGGCTTTTTTAATTTTATCCTCAATATTTTCAACCTTTTTATCCAATAACTCCCAAATATCTTCGTGTTTGTCCGATGCTAAATGTTTCAGAAAAATCTTTTTATCTTCTTCAGAAAGCTCCGATAAGATTGCATCTAAAATTGCGTAGTGTAAGCTTGAGTCAATAATAGAAACAAGGTGAATTTTCTCATTTTCAGTTAAATCCATTTCATTCAGTTCTAAAATTAAAGATTCTGTCTCAACCAGATGGCTGTAAAAATGTTTCTTCATAAAAATATTATACTCCTTTAATATTTATCGGCCCTAATGGAATTTTGTCCTCAGGATCATCTATGAAAAAATACAACACTGGTCCTTTTTGTGCTCCATCGTAACGCTGGAGATAATGCATTACTTCAGGCGATCCCCCAAGGCTTTTTCCTGTCCATTCGGCCGGCCCCGCATCTCCAATGTCTGCGATAACAGCTTTACCGTTGTCAGGGTTTACTACCAGCATTTTTCTAAACCTAAAAAAATCTACGTATCCTTTGAAGTCGTTCTGAAAGCCTGGCGCCAGAAAAGTTTGAACAGCGATATAATATCTCTCCCGCATCTTATCTTTTTCAGAAAGTAAGCCCCCGGATGGAGCAAAGTACCCGTAGGCGCCAAGACCAGGAGCTATTCCTTTATCGTAAGAAAACTTCCAATCGTCCTCATTCTCCATATGTCCTTCCAATGTGTCGCCTGGAAATCGGTACAAGTGTTGTTCTTGCCCAATATATCCGTAGCTTCTATTTAGCCTTTTTCCATCTAGCTCGGCTGCGGTCTTAATTCCAAACTCTCTCGATAAAATATCTCCAATTATTTTTTCTTCTTCAGGT